>CAYTRK010000020.1:11779-17012 GCA_964440205.1 uncultured Victivallaceae bacterium | reverse complement strand
ACCGCCAGCTTGTGCGCTTCCTGCCATAACGGCATCTCCTCAAACGACTTGTAGCTCATCTCTCAATCCTCAATTCTCTTAAGCCTCAGTTCTTAAGCCTTATTTTCCCCATCTCCCACTTACCTTGTCACCTCAAGTAGATTCAGAATTAAGCATTGAGGATTAAGGATTAAGAACTTGCCCCAGAGCTGGTCTCTTAGTTCTTGACCTTAATTCTTAGTCTTAATTCTTAACCCTAAATTCTCAAGCCTCAGTTCTTAATCCTCAATCTCAGTCCTTAACCGCCACCACACCATCCCCCACCAGAAGCCGCTGCCCCAACTCAAGTGGATGGTCGCGAAGATCAAGGGCAAGATGGGCAGATGCGCCCAGCGCCCTCGCCGCGCGGCCACGAGCACCGAAGCGCCCACAGCCGCCGCGACGTACAGCGCCAGGCCCGCTCCATAGAGCCACCCCACCCATTTATAAGGAAGGAGGAGCGTCAGCAGCAGCCCGCCCAGGACGAACATCGTGAGCATCGTCGGGGCGAAGTGCCGGAGCCGGAAAGCATCGGCGGTCTTCTGCATCACCCGGACTTTCCAGAATCCATACTGGAAGTATTGCTTCGCGAATTTCCACCAACTGCTGCGCGTGAAATAGGCCACCTTCAGTTCCGGCAGATACAGAATCTTCCCGCCGGCGTTACGCAGGCGACAATTCAGTTCGTAATCCTGGTGGCGCACCAGCTCCTCATCGAAACCGCCGATCTCTTCGAGCACGTCCTTGGGATAGGCGCCCAGGTAGACGGTGTCCACGTAGCGCCGCTCCTCGGCGTAGCGGAAGTGGGAGTTGCCGATGAAGAGTGGTGTGCTGGTCGCCACGGCGATGGCCTTGCCCACGTAGGTGTCGCTTTCGGGCGCCTGCATCCCCCCCACGTTGTCGGCGTCCGTCTCCGCCAGCGTCTCCACGCACGTCCTCACGTAGTGCTTCGGGATCTCGCAGTGTCCGTCGACGCGGATGATGATGTCGCCGCGCGCCGCGCGAATGCCGATGTTCATCGCCGTGGGCACGATCTGAGCAGGGTTATCCAAGAGACGAAGGTTGGAGCGTTTAAACGTTGACCCGTTGGCACGTTCAAATGTCTCACGGACGATCTCGCGGGTGCCGTCGTTGGACATGCCGTCAACGACCAAGATCTCCATCCGATCCGCGGGATAGTCCTGCGCTAACACGCAGTCCAAGCCGCGCTCGATGAAGTCCGCTTCGTTGCGGATAGGAATAACCACAGAGACGAATGAAGGCTTGCTATGTCGGTCTACATTCATTGGTCACCCGCCAGCACACTCTCTACAACCTCAAACAATCCCTCGCGGCGATTTGCCAGTGGGAACTTTTCCACGATGTGCTGGCGAGCTTGCCGCCCACAATCATCACCCAAAGCCAACGCGGTCTTGATTCCCTTAGCAACCGCCTGGGGTTCTCGAGTCGGTACGTATACACCCGTATCCCCTACCACTTCTGGTAAAGCACCCACTTTTGTAGTCACCGGGATACAGCCACACAGCATCGCCTCAGCTACAGAGAGGCCAAAGCCTTCATGAGCTGAGGCTTGGACGTAAACTTTAGCGCGTTTCAGATAGTTAACCAATTCCTCGTCAGAGATGTAGCCAGTGAGTACCACGTTGGATGACGCGATGCGGCGCAGATAATCGACTGCATCTTGATCGCGCCAGCGGCCAATCAACATAAACGGGACCTCTGGTAAATACTGAGCAGCCCTTACGAAAGCCTCCATTCCTTTGCGCGCTAAATTATTCCACAGGACATTGCCTACTGTAACTACCATAGGTTCTTTATATTCTCCTAATGGGAAAGGAGAAAAATCTAAGCCTAGATAAATGACAGTTATATTTTTAGCCCCAAGTCCAACATTTCTCACCGCGCTTTCCTGGCTATATTCGGAAAATGTAATCAATTCAGTGGCTAAATGCATTGCCACTCGTGAGACCCATTGCTTAACGCCCCCTCGCTGATGACCATAGTCAATCTCTGGCATACAAGCAACATCGTAGCCGCCGATAATAAGAATAGATGGCTTGCCTAAAAAACGTGCAAACAAAAGGGGCAACACGGCATGCCAGCTAGCAAACCAGACAAAGATTACATCGCTCTGATGAACACTTGCTAATACATCGAATGGATTTAATCGCTTGCTACGTACATAGCATTCTGTGACGTTATAGCGATCCCGAAGCAACGCAAGATCGGTAGTGACAAATCGCATGGGATAGTTATGGACAAATAGTATTCTGGGAAGATTCACCATCAATCAGCCCCGGTCTCACCGATTAAGCTATACAATTCCATAAACTCCTGATAGTAACGTTGGGGAGCAAACAGGTGTTCAATTCGCTGACACGCATTGTGGCCTAGGGCCTCAGACAGTTTTGGATCTCTAATCAGTTTCAACATGGCGGCGGTTAATTCCGCTATATCCTCAGCCCTGACTATAAGTCCCGTCTCCCCGTCAATAATCACCTCTGGGATTCCCCCAACCCTCGATGCTACCACAGCTTTACTAGCTAATCCCGCCTCTAAAAGCACAAGCGGCAAAGCCTCGCGACGTGATGGCAAAACGACAAAATCAAATTCTGGGATTCGATCTACCGCTTGATCGTCATAACCCAGCCAATGCCAGTGGCTTTCTAATTTCAAAGCTTCGACCAAACCCGAAACCTCACGTTGGTAGCCCTCTCCACTAAATAACGGAGCACCAAAAAGCACAAAGTGAACTCGAGGATCCTCTTGCACTACCCGCGCGGCAGACTGAGCTAAGACTTCTAGCGCCTTAACCCGCGCAATTCTTCCAACAAAGCCAACCAGTCGCGCCTCGTTCGATAACCCAAGCCGATCACGCAAAGGAACATCAAAACTTCTCGTTGCCCGCCTTCCGTATCCTGCATATATCACGTCACTCCGAGAATCAAGCCCCAGAGAATACTCAACGGCCTTCGATACTGTAACGATATGTTCCGTCAATCCAAGTGCAAGTATTTTCCAGAAAAAGGCCACGCTACCAGCCAAACGATCCGTCTCAACAAGATCGTGAAAGTACCAAATACAGGGAATTCCTGCAAGCCGAGCACCTAGGCATCCATAGATATGAGAAAACGCTGTGTTAGTCTGAACAATATCTACCTGAGCTTCCAACAGGCGCTTTCGGATCTGCCAAGCACTGTATAACAAAAGGAGTATGTTCCAGGCTAACGCCAGAGGATTGAAAATCTTCCGCCGGTGAATTACCCAACTCACAGACCGGAACGGAGGTAAGCGCATAACCTCAGTTGGAATGTTATGTTGTCGTGCTTTCTCTGGAAAAGGTCCTTTTTCACCACAAATAAGAAGTAGATCTATTCCCCTATGCTTAAGCCCATCTAACAGAGAGAGAAGTAAATGCTCAGCACCTCCCATTTGTCCCGTTGAGTCTAAATAAGCCACTCGCATCTCAGAAATACCCATTCATTACTCGCGAAGCCCCTCGTGCACCTCATGCTCATACAATCTCGCATAAGTCATAAAACTATAGAAGGCACGATATACCGATAAATAGAAACCACGAAATCCAGCCCTATATCCTCCCCGCCGAAAGTAAAGCAACAGAAAAATTGCCAGCGGGCGCAACGTAACTTCCCACCAGCGCCAACGTTTACCCTTATCAATAAGCTCGTTAGACTCCCAAACGACAACTTGACGAGCAAACTGTTGTAGTTCTTCGCTCAAATCATCCAAATCACGATGAATATAATGGTGCTCCAAGTCGCGAACAACACCAAGCCCCTCAACCCGTGCGTGGACTTCACGATCAGACCAGCGTCCTTTGGATGTGCGAAAGATGCGAACCTGTGTACATGGATAAAGGCCACAACATCGAACCCATTTTCCCCAGATGAGATTCTTGATGCGCACCCGGTAGCCATCCACGCTCTTGTATGACGAGATTGCAGCGAGTAGCTCTTCTTCTAATCCAACTTCCGCCCGCTCGTCAGAATCAATCTGCAAAACCCACTCGGTCGAGATACGGTCCAAGGCCCAGTTTTTCTGTGTTGCTGAATTGACATATTCATGCTGGACAATCCAGTCAGTATATTCTCGGCAGATGTCCAATGTGCGGTCGGTGCTGAATGAATCAACGACAAAAATCTTGTCCACCCATTTCACCGATTCCAAACAGCTACGAATGGTATTCTCACAATTGAAGACAGGTATTAAAGCGGTAATGATCTCTTTTCGATCCAAGATTCTACTCCGTGTCATAACTGATACCCCTTCTCTAAATCGTTACGCCATCGTTCGCCACATTTTCATAAATATCTGGTAGATACCATGCCACTGCCATAAAGGGCCATATCGCCACCGCATAAGGAGGTACCTGAAGAACCGTCTCCAACTGTAATTGGATGAACCAGGCGACCGCGAGACTCAGAAAAAGCACGCCATAGTCTCGTGCTGCTCCGGTGAGACCGGGGTGAGCCACTCTCCAGATCCTACGGAACAACTGGACAACATAAATGATGAAAAACAAGGCGGGCAAAAGGCCAAGCTTACTAGCGATCCCCAGAAATGCGTTATGCACCAATTGGTGACCATAGCCCACACCTATGATTGGGTGTTTCCTGATATTTTCGAGGGCTTGGGACCAGCGGATTAGCCGGGGAGCAGATTCAATATTCCCGGAGATAGCGTTTTGTGGAAGGTCTCCAATCGTCATAAGTCTACTCCAAAACGCCGATGTACTCATATCTTCTGGACTTAGTAAGATGCCAAAAACCAAAACTGTGCCCAATATCACCAAGCCGGCAACGCCACGTTCCCCTCCCCAAATATTGATTACAATGAGGGACAAGACCACCTCAATCCAGGCAGTCCGCGTGCCGGAGATGTAGACTGCCCACATGCACATCAGGAGCGCGAATAAAGGAAGCCCCGCCTGCCTTGTTTTCTTCGCCCTTAAAAGATAAAAATAGGCGATAGGAACCGCCCAGGCAATGATACTGGCCGCGTGAGGATATCCCCAAAACCCAAATCGCGCGCGTACAAAACGATCCCGTGTGACTAATGTGCCTGCCTTGAAGAACCCAGGTGCATAGCCTATCACCGTGGGGAAGTAGTACTCTATCAAGCCCAACAGACTCATCAGCAAACCGACATACAAGAGTATCTTAGTTGCAATCTCAACTTGTTCTGGCTTTTTCAT
>CAYTRK010000020.1:0-11769 GCA_964440205.1 uncultured Victivallaceae bacterium | reverse complement strand
GAGCGGCGAGGTCCACGAGAGAACATTGTCCCACGGTACACCGGCAATCCAGCCCAGAACGCCTCGTCCAATGGCCCACAGCGTGAGTAACGACAGGGAGAGCGGAATCTGTACATTGAACTGACCTCGCTGTACAGCAGTATTCAATAGTGTGATGCCCCACAAACCCCAAATAATCACCTGCGCCGGAACAAAATAGGTCCAGCGCCCAATGTAGACGCCCCGGTGGCCAACCGCAACCGAGGCCATCCCGATGCAGAGCAACGGCCAATGAAGGTTCGATCTCAGAATCAAATTAGTTGTTATTACGCCTGCGCTCAAGATAATCAAAGCCTCCACAACGGATCCACCACTCGCTGCCAATCTGCCGACCCACAGACTGAGCGCCATAGCCCCTAATATAAGAAGGGCTTCTATGCCGCTATGTGATCTTAGGCTACGTAACATTTTAACGGCTCTTTTCTTTATAAGCCTGGAATAGCATCCCACTCTTCCAAGCTATTTCGTTAGCGATCAGCAAAGGCACTGCCGATAACCTGTCCCACCAACTCGACAACCGCCGTGCGGTTAGAAGCGGATGATACCATATAGAAAAGAGGAAATATCCAGTTTTAAGCAACGCTTTTATAGTGCAAAAGTCGCGGGGATAGACAGCGTACATATCCGGCCACTTGCGTCGCACCAGGTAATAGGCACGTCCATACATATAGTGCTGGTGAAGGAATTGACGCAGATTAGGTCGATGGTGATGTAACACCTTGATCATAGGATCGTAATAGACCCTATACCCCAGCTTCTGCACCCGCCAATTGTAGTCCACGTCCTCGCCTCGGAAGAGCGTTTCATCTTGAGGGCCAATTTTCTCAACTACTTCACTTTTATATGAAATATTGACACCGGGTAACGTCCGAACGTAGCCCGGTTCGGAGGGAGACTGAAAGGTAACCACGTCTGCCAAGCGGCTGAGTAAACTATTCTCACTCGCCGCCCCGATGACGGCGCCGCCCCCAGCTCCGGCCTCCGGATGTTCTGCGTGGGCGCGTTTCATCTGTGTCACCCAATCAGGAAATACCTCCGCGTCGTCGTCGGTCATAGCTACGATATCGCCTGTACAATACGGCAGCCCAACATTGCGGCTGGTAGCCAGGTTCTTGTTGACCGTCTTGACCAGAACTATTTCAATATCCTCCTGCTCCTCAAACGACTCAACGACTCGATCTGCTCGTTGTCCCCCACCATTGACCACCACGACTTGATCAGGCTTCTCCTCTGTCTTCTCGATGAGCGCAGACAGAGATTGCGATAACAACTCAGGGCGATTATAAGTACAGATGAGAACCGAAAAGGTAAGGTTATCAATACCCATTTATACGTTTCCTCTTTATTCAATATATCCTAACATACGTAGGCGCTCACGAATTTGCGCATCATCTTCCTTTCCAGAGGAATCCTGATGACAAGCCCGCCAGTAATCCGTCTGTTGCGCCAGGAACTCTTTTAGTTCCTGGATAAGATCCTCCCCTATCTGCCGCTCATCGTGATAGAGATTCCTCGATTCTTCAGGATCAGCCTCCAAATCATATAACTCTATTATGTGTGTATCCGTAGACATTGCATCATCAGCCGAAAGCGGGCCAGGTGTGACGATTAACTTCCAGGGCCAACGGAGCCAAGCGGCTTCCTTACGAGCATACCAATCCAACCGTTCCATAAACACTGGACTACTTAGATTCCTCTGCCAAACAGGCACACCTTGAAACTGTGGATCGCTCTCTATTTGCAGCAAATCAGCGATAGTGGGCGGCAAATCGACGAGCGAGACGGCGTTCTTAACACTCAGCGGCCCTTGAATTCGTTTATCCAATATGACCAAAGGTACATGTACCTCTGGCTCGTACAGTGTCAGTGTCTTTCCAGGATAAGGTATTCCAGTGTCGTGCGCGGCCCTTTCATAAGCCGTCTCACCATGATCCGATGTAAGGATAACGGTAGCGCCGAGATCAAGCCACTGTGAAACGAAATTCCCCAGCACTTCGTCCACCATTCTCACATTAGCATCATAGATCGCCGTGTAAATCTCTATATCATTCTCATTGAAGTAGGCTTCATTGTAATCATAGCGATTGTCATAGTAACGACGCATAACATGGCTGGCATCAAGAAGTGAATAGTTGCGTTGACCAACCTGCCGCAGGTTTCGCGGATCATGCAGATCCATCAGGTGAATAAAACTAAACTGCCTCTCACTGTCTTTTATATCGGCCTGTAGTAATTTTGTCGCCTCGCGCAACACAGATGGCGCTTTGAGGTACGGTTTTGCCATCAAAGGCAAGTCAGGCAAACCTCTTCTCAGCCAGGCATCGCACAGACGTATCCACTGCCACGCAAGCGGATTATGAGGGCGATCATCCTGCAGGTAGGTATGGAAGCCCCGGTCGAAACCCGATCTTTCTTTCAGCATCGGAGTCGCCGAGACCACAGCCGACGTGGCTACCCCCCTTTCCTCAAGCAATTGTGCAATAGAACGAATATGAGATGAAAGCACCCAGGACTGATCCGTCTTTCCGTGGTTACATGCGTACAAAGAGGTCAACATCGTGGCGTGAGCTGCCGGCGTATAAGGAGAATTTGTGTAAGCATGCTCAAAGAGAATTCCACTATGAAGTAGTTGATAGAGGTTGGGCATCGTTTCCTGACGAATCCTATCAGCCCGCAAACCATCCACAGAGACCAAAACTACGGCCTCCGTTGATACTGGTTGTGCATTCAACTCTTTTTTCATTTAAGCTCTCCCGATATTCAAATGCTTACTTTATATCAACTTGGTTTTTATCAATCTGATCCTTCGGTCCATAGGAAATCATTGCACCTTGTATTTTCCCAAAAACCGGAGTGCTCGATTCATTCTTCGCTGCACAAAGTCTGAATATCGATAGTAAGTTTCCCTAACAGGAGAAATATTGGTCTTGTGGCCGAACTCCGTGGGATAACCACATGCCCGCAACATATCTCCTGCGGCGGCCTCACAGAGCCGGCGTTGATCTGCATTTAATTCTTGTCTCCATTTGTTCGCACTTTCAGGTCGCCTTGTCGCTTTAACCCGCTTCAGGAGATCGTCCGCATGCTCCATCCAACCGTCCTGACCAACAAAGTTGCTGAGTTCCCAAACTGCCTTTTCCGTATCGAGTATCAGGTCCTCGAAGCGCAGTTCAAAGTATCGTTCTCCTAAGTTAGCCCCATCCCGGCGAGCGGTCGATACAGCCTTCGCCCAGAAACTTGTCCCCGTATATAGATTGGTAGGCCCCCAGCGGAACTTGAGAAAGGAGAGCGCCACATCCCGTCCGTCACGAATGAGGTGAATAAAACGGGCGGTCGGAAAGATTTCGCTCAAGAGCGGCAGATTAAATACATCGCGCGGATCCTTGTAACCCAAACGAGATTTATCTTGCCGCTTAGCAACCAAATAAAAGAAAGCATAGAGAATAGCCGTGTAAGTTGGCTTTTGAATTTCCTTCAAAATCTCTTCAGGCTGAATGGACAGATCAGTATACGCTGGCTGGTATCTTTGAACGCTTTCAAGAAATCTCTTTAAATTGCGAGATTCCCCCAAGTCACCAAGCCTAGCGCGGTGTTGATATAGAGGGACAACAAAATTTGGCTCTTGGGAGCGGAAACCAATATCCATACTCTCCCGGAGCCTATGACTGAGGTAGCGGGTTCCGCACCGCCCACTGCCTACCAAGATGAAAATCTCAGGATAGTTCGTGCTCATATCAGCCCTCTGAAGCGATTGGAGCGTGAGGTAAACCGCTCTCTCCGCAGTCGATAGAGATCTGTCTCCGGCCCATTCCCCCAACGACTCGCAACCCCAACGGCACAGATATAGCCCGTCCGCCGCGCCGCCGCTATCTCTCGAGCGCCATAGTGCCCGCCGGGATAGGAAAGCGCGGGGGAAATATCACCGAGTCGCTTCCTTAAGATCTCCAAAGACGCCCCCAGCTCATGCTCCAGTTGTTCATCACTGCATTCCGTCAATCGAGCATGAGACGCTGTATGGCTGGCTATCGATACGCCCCGACGATGGGCTTCACCCAGTTCGTCCCAATTCATCAACTGCTTCTCCTTGTCATAGCTATCCCACCTCGCCTGGTCGCCCACCAGCCCCGTGGGCACGAAAAGCGTTACAGGATAACCCAACGCCTCCAAGACTGGCATAGCATTGGAGAGAAAATCCCGATAGGCGTCGTCAAAAGTCAGCACAATATATCCCCGCAGGGGCAAGCGTTGTCCCAAGCGCCGCAGCCCCTCTGCCAGGGAAATGACCTGATAATCTCGTTCCCCCAACGCCGCCATCTGCTCAGCAAAGTGCTGCGGAGATACCGCGTGAGGATCGCTTGAGTTATCAGCAATGCTGTGATACATCAGGATGCGCAAGCGGTCGCCTAGCATCCAGGCTGGTAGGGCTTTCCATGGGATCGCGCATAGGGGGTCAACGAACCTCACGCGATGATCCTTTCGAGATGCCTTCTATTACTACATGCCAAAGGTGATTTCCCCACGTCAACCATCGTTCAGGAAAACCAAAAGCGGCGAGTAGGAGCAGTCCGGGATATGCAGCCAGACGAAAGCGAAGTCCGCCTTTGAAAACCAATCCAATAAAGGTCACCAAAGCTACCGACGGCAACACGATCGCTACTACCGTCTGCCATCCCTTCTGAGTCTGAATAACTCTAATCAATCCAAATAGACATAGCAGCAGCATAATGCCATCGCCAACGTTGAGTATCCAGTTATTGGTAGGTCCCCAGAGCAAAATCAGCTTGCGGGGCAACAAACGAATAAAATCACTTGGATAGTTGCGTATCCAGCTTAATGATAGCTCCCAGGCCTTTTCATTCCGCGCCAACTCATCCAAGCCTTTAAGTTGCGCAGCCCATTCAGCAGGCGGCTTGGAGTACCCACCTGTGGCCAGAGGATTATTCCCGCCCATAAAGACAACCCCGCCGCTGCTACTCATTATCGGTTTGCCCAGGACACACCAGTTACGCACCAACCAGGGAGTAAGCACCAGCCCCATCGCCAGCCCCACCCAGAGTCCAGCCCGGATCAACCGATGCCAATCCAATCCTGCATGTAGAAAGGCTATCGCAGCAATTATTCCAGTTCCGGGGAGAAGAGCTTCTCGGCGCACCAAAGAAACTAGCCCAAGTACCCCCCCACCAATAACCAATGACGCCGGCTTCCGAAGTTCCGATCTGGAAGCAGCAAAACCGCCAAGAGAATCACCAAGAACGGTGTGTACAAGGCTTCTGTTAATATCTGCTTCGTGAAAAGCAAATGATGAGGCAAAAGCGCAAACCCAATCCCCGCCACAAAAGCGCGGCGCTGACCTAGCATACGAACTACCGTCAGGTAAAAAAGACCGGTGGCAATCGTCCAAACCAATGCTTGGATAATGAAAACTGCTAATCGGCTTTCTCCAAAAGTGAGGAAGATGCCGGCCAAGAAATAAGAGTACAACGGCGGTCGATCTGCAAGCCAGGGCTCAAAGGTCGAGCGAAAGCCCTGACCGGCAGCAATCCCTTGACCAAAGCTCCAAAAGGCTGTAGGGTCCCCTCCCGCTAGAGGCGTGACGGGATAAAATGCAATAAATAGCAGCCTGGCAATCAAGGCCAAGAGGCAGATATACGTCATACTATGAATTTCTTCGCTACTTATTTGATTTAATTCGTTAGTCTTCATAACTTAACTGTCCTTGATAGGCGATGATAAACATAGCGAGTTGGTTTGTAGGCAAAGCCATATAGTGTATTTAAAACTCGAAATAGTTTCAATTCTAGCCTAAATTTGAGTCCAGAGCTTTTCAACCTTTCCCTGAATTGCTCCCTGACGAATTGATAAAGAGCCAAATCTAATTGGTTGAATTCTTCTATGACCTCTAACGTATGGACAGAGAGATCCTGCTTACTAGGACGACTGCGTGTCACGTTTTTCTTCACATAGAAGAGATTCATCCAACCAAAAGCCCCCTCAACAAAAGTAGTGATTCATCGAATCTCTCTGTAAGCCTAACAACTGAAAAATGACTTTGTAAGTTATGTTTGGCTTTCTGCAGGATATCGATGGAACTTTGACCAAAAGGCACGTTATTATAATCTATGCTTGCTAGCATCCGAGTTTGATGGTTCTCCACCGTCGGATCTATACCACTACGCACAAATTCTTCTAGCTCCATATTTCGGGACATTATCTCATCGTAAACCCATCCGCGAGTATTGAGTATAAAGTAATAAAGGGAAATAATACGTTCAACTGGATCTCGTAACATAGTAATATAACTGTATGGCTGATTAAAGAATTGATGGTATCCAAGATTAAAATGACCTTCCAAAAGATTGATTTCTTCCCGTCGTTCCTCTGAAAGATTTTGCAACTGGCGTAGTCTTTTTTCACTATATTGATAAATTGAGTAAATCGACGTAGGGTGATAATGTCTTCTTATAACTTGACGCAAACTGCTCCCACCAGTTTTCGGAATGTGGAGAAAAATCGTTAGACAACCCATCGTCGAGCCTCCAATATATCTATGTAATGATCAGCTACAATACTCCAAGCGTAGCATTCCGCTATTTCCCGATTATGTTGGGATAATTGATTTTTAGGGGCATAATTTTGACATAGGTCTGTCAGAACCTCTGTCAGTACTAATACATTATCCGGCGGAACCCAGATGACCTCAGCCTCTTTCAAAGCCTCTGTTAGTCCTCCGACTTTGCTAGCAACAATCTTCCGACCAGATGCCATAGCTTCTACAGCCACAATACCAAAAGGCTCGCGACGAGAAGGAATAACGATACAGAGACTACTACACATCAAGGAAGCTATTTTTGTGTGTCCAACTGCCCCTAATAGATGAATCCGATTATTCAGTCCTCTAGATGCAATTTGATTCTCCAGAACCGGCCGTTGAGGCCCTTCACCAGCAATAATCAGATCCACATTACTATAATCTGTAGTTGCTTTGACGAACGCTCGTATAAGCAAGTCAAAGCCCTTGTGAGGTACCAACTGACCAACCCCAAGAATATAAGGCTTTGGATGCTTATAAGGTGCAGCATTACTAAATCGATCAATATCTACTCCATTATGAATAACGTGAGCTTTACTCTGAATGTCCGGTTCCAAATCGAGCACTTGATTTAATAGATTCTGCGAACAAGCAGTTACAGCGCTCGCACGTCGCAAGACAGCACTAAACAACCAGCGATTAAAACGACTTCTGTATGGCTCACCATCCACATCGCCACCGTGAAGCGATACAATCAGCGGGAATCTCAATACATGGTGCAAAATCCACAGAAAGAGACCGGGACTACCTAAGTAATGCAAGTTAACTACATCAGGTTCCTTGCATAGAAACATCACCAGAAGCTGTAAGAGAGTAAATGGAAAAAGCACCCAACCGGCTAACCAAAGGTCTACCCGCCTAGACTTAAGATGGCGCAGTTGAGGATAGATAAAGTGCAAGCGCCTAACCAAAATGTCGTCGATGATCTCACGCCCAGGCAACGTACGCGGGTAGCGACTGGTGACAATCGTCACATCATGCCCCTTTTGCTGCCATTGTCGCGAAAGTTCCCGCACGACCGTTTCAAGACCTCCTCGATGAGGCAAATACCGCGAAGCCACCACAAGAATTCGCATTGCCTAGGATGAACCTTTTCGCTGCAAGGCGTCTCGAAAAGCCTGTATATTACGTTCTGCGACATTTCCCGCGCTGAAATCGCGCACAGCCTTCCGGCGTGCTTGCTCCCCCAACTTCACCCTAAGTGATTCATCTTTAGCAAGCGTGGTCAAAGCTTCCACAAGCTGATTCAAGTTCCCAGGCTCAATCAACACCCCTGCATCGCCAACGGTCTCTGGAATCCCGCCAATGCGACTTGCCACCACTGGCAACCCACACGCCATCGCCTGAGCACACGTATAGGAAAAGCTCTCATACAAGATCGAAGGAACCACACTGATATCACTTTGTCGATAGGCCCGTAATAATTCCACGTGACTAACCTTACCTTTAAACACAACGCGCTCTTGGTCTATGTAACGCCGCAAATAAGCTTCCATACTCGCTCGATTAGACTCTCCTTGCCCATTTGATCGATCGGGGCCAATAAAGACAAATTTGATATTATCTACCCTGTCAAGCACGTAGGGTATCGCTTCAGCTAACAGAAGAACCCCCTTAGCTCGTTCAAGCCGCCCGACATGAAGTATCTCAATGTCATTATCAAAATCGCTACTCTCAGATAGTCCAGGTGAGAATTCCTCGGTATCCAGGGCATCAGGAATAACCACGAAGCGTGATAACGGTAACCGGCAAGCCTCAGCGATCGTGTTCGCCATGTGATTTGAGGGAGCAACAAGGAGGTCGGCGCGGCGTATAGCAGCTTTCTCGCAGCGGCTAATAATGCTGGTATCGTAAGGCATCTCAGAATCGGGATGATATCGGCGCAAGACAAACGTCGGTGTCTGACACCGAACGACCATAAGCTGTCCTGGCTGGCGTTGCCAGAAAAAACCTTCAGCGTTGACATCAGCGAACTCAACAATATCAGGTCGACTCAGGCCCGCTAGCTTCTTGGTGGCGCGACAAACAGCAGCGCTGTAATATAGTTGCCGTAGTGGATAAACGTAACGTCCTAGCAACGGCGCTTGTCGCAGACGATAAGAATCTGGTATCTGTCGAACACGCCGCACATCGATTGGCCCGTCACTCTGTTGAAAAGGAGTCCGTCTAGTCAACCGCCTACTAATCACCGTAATGTCATGTCCCAAAGACGCATACGCATGGGCCGAATGGTAATTATGCATTGCGACGCCACCAAAGCTCTGCGGCGGATACCAACGATTGACAAGAGCAATATACATAGCAGTCATGCCCTCAACTCGAATACCAGCACTTCCCCAAACAAGCCTGGCCACACATCTCTAAGTACGGGAACACCTCGTAAAGAGATCACATCCAAGACTTCGTAACCAAGAGCATCCAAAGTCATCTGGAAATCGTGTAGTGTCCAGAAACGAAGGTGTTCAGAAGGATGGATATGCCATTGCTTTGGAAAGCGGCCAAATAAGAGTCGTAAACGGCTAGCAAGGTAGCCCGTATTCGGTACGGAGACGATAAATTTAGCTGTAGGGAACCAGGCATGTAGATTGAGCAAAAGCTCTTCCGAGTCAGGGATATGTTCAAGTAGCTCAAAGACTGTAACGACATCAAAGCTCCCGAGAGTAGAGAGGTCTTCTTTTCTCACATCTTTGATTTGGGCGTTGATGCCCCGAGATCTTGCTATCTCAACAGCCCTTTCAGAGATATCTACTCCCATTGCCTTGATGGAACTCACCTCGGTCAATTCAGCTAAGAAATCCCCTGAACCACATCCGATGTCCAACACGGAAGCGTGAGCCGGAATTCTGGGAATGCAGAAATCCACGAATTCAGGATAAGAAATCCCTTCTCCTCTCTGGCGCCAGTACTTTTCATAGTTAAAATCCCACGCTTGGGGCAATTGGTCCTTAGTCACGTGCCCGCAAAGGTTTCGCACAAACCAATATATATCCCGGATACGCCGTGGAACGATTTTACGATAGAGATCTCTGATCAACGACATGTCCAAACCTCCAAGTATTGCTTTGCAATGAGTGACCAGGCGTAGTTCTCTTCTACATAGTGACGAGCCATATAGCCTATTTGCTTTCTTTCCTCATCAGAGCTGAGTAGATGGATTAGAATGTCTTCCAAAGCATTGCTATCCTTCCCATCAACCAGGAAACCGATATCTTTGGGAACGACGTCAGGGTAGGGAGCATGCCGAGAGACAATCACCGGCAGTCTCATCGCCCAGGCTTCCAGAAGGACGTTAGGCAATCCCTCCCCATAGGAAAGCAGCAGGAAAACATCAGCCAGCATGTAGTAAGGGTGCACATCAGCTATTGTTCCCACAAAATGAACTCGTTCAGCAACGTCACATTCTACAGCGAGGGACTCAAGCGTCTCGCGATACGGCCCATCGCCGATCACCACATAACGCACCGACAAACCGGTTTGTAATAGGTCGGGCAACACTCGAATGACATGCTGAACCCCTTTCCGTTGCTCCAGCGCCGCTACGGTAAGCAAGACATGATCCTCATCTCGAAAATCCAGACGCTGACGGAGTGATCCAATATCTTTCCTATCTGGATCAAAGGCGTTCACATCTACGCCGTTAGGAATAACCTCCACGTCCCGTCCGAAAAAACGAGCGATGTCCGCTGCCATAGGAGGACTCTTGACGATAATGTGATCCAGCGATTGAGCCAACCCGTATTGGCGGAATTCCTCAAAACGATGAGGAACCTGTTCAATGGGATAGCCGGCGATAAAGTTGACCTGAAACGATCGCCACCGCCGAGCGAAACTGAGAGCCTGGGCCTCACCATAGCCAGCAAAATAGATATTTACGACATCATATTTCTGAATCATCAACTCACGACTGTAGAAAGGCACTGCCCAATACTTCCGATAGTAGGGAATATAAGGAACGGTAGCCACCCGAACATCAAGATTAATATGAAAAGCGGTCTTGCGCTCAGGTTCTTCCCAGGTCATCAGAGTCACCTGGTGTCCCATTGCCGCAAGTGCGTTCGCCAATTGCACACACGAGCGTTCGATACCCCGCTGAATGCGATAGAGAAAGGGAACAATGAAACCAACGCATAAGGATTCGGTCATATCTCGAGCCTATGAATAAAACGACCTCTTGACAACATTCCATTTCCCCGGCCGTCCGCGATTCTGAATAACCAAAGTTGGATAACTTAGCCCAATTCTCACCGCAAAACCCTGGATTTTCCTTGGCAGCCACTGTAACAATAACCTACGAAAAAACGATTCTAACACTCCATATCGTATACCGCCATTCCGAGTGAAGGCACTTTCTGCTTGTTCAAAGTAGCTCGATAAATGACCATCCATTTTCTGCCCCCTGTGCATTCGATATCCGCCAATAGGAGCTTCCAAGGCATAGATTTCAGCTATTTGAGCGAAACGCAACCATAGATCAAAATCTGCTGCGAGAGAAAAAGAGTTATCTAAATAGCCTCCAGATTTGTCCCACAGCGATCTCCTCCAAAAGGTAGACTCTTGCTGAACACCACTTGTACAGTGCCAACCGCCACTTGGAAGATTATCACCTCTCATAAACCCCTTCCGACTGTAGCCGGAAGCCTGAGAACATCGAACTACTCGCCCCTTTTCGTCCCAACGGAGCGGATACAAGGTCGTCAACCAATCTACCTTCTGGAATGCAGTGAACACCTCAGCTACAACGTCAAGAGCCCAAGGAGTATACATATCATCCGAATTAATCCACGCCATAATCTCACCGGATGATCGCACAAAGCCCTTATTAATCGCGTCATACTGTCCTTCGTCAGGCTCACTGACCCAATACGCCAGCCACGGTTCGTATTTCTTGATGATCTCCACACTGCCGTCGTCGCTGCCGCCGTCGATGACCACATACTCCAGGTTCGGATACCCTTGCAGCAGCACCGAGCGGATCGTCTCCTCGATGAACTGGCCTTGATTGTAAGAAGGTGTCACAATACTGATCTTGGGCCAAGCACGCGACGATGGACGATGGACAGGTGCGGACGAATGACGAACGACGGATGACGAACCGTCTTCGGCCATCCCCTCGACTTCAAACTGAGCCGGCATCGTCTCCG
>CAYTRK010000019.1:0-17051 GCA_964440205.1 uncultured Victivallaceae bacterium | reverse complement strand
GACCTGCAGCCCGTTATTTGAAGAATCCGTGAAATCTTCTATGCACAGCTCGGTGTCAAGAAACCTGCTTAATATGCCCGCTGTTACCATGTATCACTTCCTGTATTGTCGCATTACCGGCGCTTTTTCAGCCGAGACCAATTATTGCAAGTAAAAGTGATTTTATCAATGGCAGATCTATGGAATACAGAACAAGCAATGCATCGCACAACATAACCGCACACTGCGCTGGCGTTTTGCCCATGGTTGCATTTTTTGCGTCTGTGTCCTATATTTGGTTTTTCATTATTCGGATAGGCGGTATATACTGAGGAGATGAGTTATGAGCGCAGAAGCAACGTCCGTGTTTGACAAGAAGGCCAAAGCAAATCGATCTTTCAAAAAATTCAACCGGCCGCTGGTTGGCCACATACCAACAATCGCTATAACTCCAGTTGCCGATGGACGGCCCGGAGCGTACGAGGATAACCGGGAAGCCACATGGCGGATGGTTGAGCGTGTTCACAAGCTTATCACCGAAAATGTTTTTCTTCCCGACGGCGCCCCGATAAATGTGGTTATGCCGCCGGAAATCGTCTATGGCGCTCGAACCGGCGCGCTGGCCCAGGAGTACTACACTAAGCAGGGTGTCAGCGCGAACATCTGGGTGAGCCGAAGCTGGGCTTACAGCGATGAACTCATGAGCGCATGCATGGGGATCGGAAGCAGCGAATGGCAACAGGCTGCGTACGGGTTAAACCAGACGGATCGGCCCGGCGCCGTATGGTTGAAGGCATTTGCGGCTGCCATGGATGAAAAGGAGCGGCCGATTTTTTCAATATATAACCCCGACCTTGAGAATGAGGAAGGCGAGATTGCGCCTTACGTTGCCCGGCGACTCCTACGCTTCGCGCGCTGCGCCGCGGCAGTTGCCGAAATCCGCGGCAAAAACTACCTTTCTCTCGGCAGTGTATCCATGGGGATTATCGGTTCTGATGTTCGTCGCAACCTGATGCTCCATTACCTCGGCATGGGATCGGTATCTGTCGACATGGTTGCCATACAGGGCCGCATGGCCCGCGGGCTATACGACCATGAGGAGCTGGACCGCGCCTTTTCGTTCATGAAAAAGAAATTTTCGTTCGATTTCGGCGAAGGTAAGCGGCCATTGCCGCAGGATGATTTGATCCGCGAGTGCCTTAAGATGACATTGATCGTTCAGGATCTGATGGTCGGCAACCCGGTTCTTGCATCTAAAACAGCAGGTCGACGCCAAGGATTCACTGCTAACGTCGAACAGGCACAGGGAGCAAATGCCATTGCCGCGGGCACGCAGGGGCAAAGGCAATGGACAGATCTCTATCCAAACTTCGACATGACGGAATCTCTCTTGTGCAGTTCCTTTGACTGGAATGGATATCGGGCGCCCATGATTGTTGCGACCGAGAATGACTCGAAGAACGCGATCGGCATGCTCCTGGCTAACCTGATTTCCGGCATGCCACAGTTGTTCGCGGACATCCGCACTAACTGGACACCGGCCAGCATCAAGGCTGCAACCGGCGTTGACATTGAATCGACTGTCCCACAGGGCCTGATAGACAAGCGTAATTCAGGCTCCGGGTCGCTGGACTATGCCGTTGATGTCCCCGCACTCGCCGAGGCGAACGGAGGTATGTCTATACAAGACGTTGCCAGGAAAATTCGGGGGAACAAGAAGCTCCAGGAACGGCTGATAAAAGAAGCAATCGAGAAGACAACCTACAAGGCGGCCGTGCTCGAATACTTTCCCGGTGACGGCCTTTCCAGCAGCTACCGGAGTCCCGGCGGCATTCCGATGACATCGTATCGCTACAACGTGGTCGGGGACCTGTTGACGGCATCGGTGGTTGAAGGCGAAACAGTGGAGCTGCCCGAGGATGTTGCTGACCACATAAGCAATGCAACAGACCCGACATGGCCGGAAAGCTATTGGGCGCCACGCGGCATGTCATCTTTCGAATACATGTCGCGGATCGGACCGAACCACGACGCAAACTCGTTCGGACTGATCGGGGCCGACCTGCTGACGCTCAACGCCATGTTGAGAATACCGGTAGATATGCATAATATCCCGCGCTCAGACGTCTTTCGCCCGAGCATGTGGGATCGGTTCGGCGGCGATGATTTCAGAGCTTGCGCGACGCTCGGGCCTCTTTATTAAATTCTCGCCCTGGTCCCGAAATGAGCGAGGATTTCGCCGCTGCCTGTCCGCCATCGGGCGAAAGAGTGCACAAGCGCATGCGCATTGCTGGCTTGCCGTGTGACGAACATCGCGCAGGCGCTGGCAGGTTGTAGATGCCGCAAACTCGGCGCTTGAAAAATTCGGGTCAGACGCCTCTGTTTGATTATTGACTTACCGCTATCCGAGACATAGCATTCCATTTTATGGAAAATACATCACCACACAAGACCCCGCAAAACGAAGGCGCTACGAGAAACAGATATCTTGTTATTCTGGGCGTGATAGGTTCGGATTGTCATGCCGTAGGCAACACGATCCTTGAAAGAAAGCTTAATGAAGCAGGTTTCGATGTAATAAACCTGGGTGTAATGATCACCCATGAAGAATTCGTGGAAGCTGCAGCCGAACACAATGCGGATGCGGTTATAGTTTCGTCACTGTACGGACATGCCGAAATGGATTGTGACGGACTGCCGAAGAAGTTTAAAGAGAAAGGTCTCGGCAACGTGACACTTTATGTTGGCGGCAACCTGGAAGTTGGCGCAGAAGATTTCTCCGAAGTCGAGAAAACGTTTCTCGCAATGGGTTTTGACCGGGCCTTCCCTGCCGCCTGCGACCTGAAGGAGGCTTTTGCGGCCCTTGCAGAGGATATTGGAAAGAAGCGAGTATGTCGGATCCCCTGATAGACGTCAGCGCATTTAATGAAGCACGCGAAAAAGTTCTGGCTTCGTGGCCCACGGGCGCGGATGTAGATCTCGAAGAAGCATTCAGGTACCATCGAACTCTGCCTGCGGAGAAATCGTTTGCCGCCGTGCTGAATGATGCGGCGAAAAAGAATAAGGTCCTGCTTCAACCGAGAGCCGGCGTAGCTCTGCTCGAAAAACAGACGGAACTGCTCCAGACACTCCAGAAAGAATGTGATCTGCTTCCCGCGACCATAGATTCATATACACGGCAGAATCGCTATGAGAACGCGGAACAGGGGATAGCGAGGTCGCGGAATACAGGCCGGTCGGAGCTGAACGGCTTTCCGGCCGTCAATTACGGAGTTAAGAGCTGCAGGTCTTTGACCGAAAGCGTTGAGAAACCTGTCGAAGTGAGACACGGCACACCTGACGCGCGGCTTCTGGCAGAGATAACACTGGCCGCGGGGTTCACGTCGTTTGAAGGCGGCGGCATTTCATATAATATTCCCTACACGAAAAAGATCGCGCTTGAAGAATCTATTTGTAACTGGAGCTATGTTGACCGCCTCGTCGGTCTGTACGAGGAACAGGGCATACGTATAAACCGGGAACCCTTCGGGCCGCTCACGGGAACCCTCGTGCCGCCGTTCATGAGTCATGCGGTGGCTGTTCTGGAAGGACTGCTGGCATTAAGCCAGGGCGTCAAATCTATCACGCTGGGGTACGGTCAGGGCGGATGTCTGGTGCAGGATCTGGCGGCAATGCTTTCACTGCGTGAAATTGCGCACAAGTACTTCCGCGCTTCAGGATTTGAAGACTATGAGCTTACGGACGTATTTCACCAGTGGATGGGCGGTTTCCCGGAAGACAGGGCCAAAGCATCCAGTGTGATAAGCTGGGGCTCTGTTGTGCCTGCGCTTGCAAAAACAACCAAGGTCATAGTCAAAACACCGGCTGAAGCCATGGGTGTGCCTTCGGCCGAGGATAACTTGCAAGGGCTGAAAACAACTCGCCAGATAGTTGATATGCTTGCCGAACAGACAGTGCCGCTTACGCTTGAACTCGAAGAGGAGAAGGATTTGATCCAAAGGCAAACAGACAGTGTTCTTTCCAGAGTTCTTAGCATGGGCAATGGTTGCATTGCCGCTGGAGTTGTCGCGGCCTTCAAGGAAGGAATAATGGACGTTCCCTTCTCGCCTTCCGTCTGTAACAGAGGCCAGCTTATACCTGTCCGGGATAACGACGGCGCTATCCGCGTGCTCGAATGGGGCAACGTCCCTGTGGATGAAGATTGTCGCGATTTTCATGCCCAGAAGATAGCTATGCGCGCAGCGGATGAAGACAGGGAACCTTCCTTTGATATGGTAACAGACGACATATATGCCATAAGCAAAGGCCGCCTGGTCGGGAGACCGAAATGAAGATAGCCGATGTTCTGTTCTGCGCGGGGAACGCCGGGTTTTTCTTCGACGATCAGCGGGCAATAAAGAAAGGCGCCTGCTCTGACGGATTCGCGTATGAAGGGGCTCCTGTGACTCCCGGATTCAAGACCATACGCCAGGCCGGCGAGTGCATTTCCATCATGCTTATGCTGGAAAACGGCGACATAGCCGTCGGTGATGCGGCAGCCGTGCAGTACTCGGGCGCGGGCGGACGCGATCCTTTATTTCTGGCCAAGCATTATCTGCCATTCCTGAACAAAAAAGTTCTGCCTTTGCTGAAGGGATACGATGTTACGAGCTTCCGGAAAGCGGACACAATGCTTGAGGGCATAAGGAAGGACGGCGTGAAGCTTCACACCGCGCTCAGGTACGGACTGAGCCAGGCCCTGCTCGATGCTGTTGCCAGGGCTTCAGGCAGGCTTCGTGTTGAAGTAATATGCGATGAATACAACCTGCCTGTTATATCCGAGCCTGTGCCTGTGTTTGGACAGACCGGCGATCACCGCTATGACAGCGCTGATCGAATGATACTGAAGCACATTGATGTTCTTCCGCACGCTTTGATCAATAGCATCGAAGAGAAACTCGGAAGAGACGGCGGCAAACTTATCGAGTACGTTGAATGGTTGAGCGGGAGGATCAGGAAACTGCGCCTGAAAAAGGATTACGTTCCAGACATACATATAGATGTGTATGGAAACCTGGGCACGATATTCAATAACGACATCGGAAAGATGACCGACTACTTTGCGGCATTGAGCGACACCGCGGGAGAATTCGCCCTTTACATAGAAGGCCCAATGGACATGGAGGCAAAGGATGCGCAGATCGAAACTCTGGCGAAGCTGCGCAATTCGTTGAAACGCTCTGGCATCAATGTTAAAATCGTTGCCGACGAATGGTGTAATACACTTGAGGATATCAGGGACTTTGCTGACGCAGCGTGCTGCGACATGATTCAGGTGAAGACACCGGACCTTGGAAGCATGCACAACGTAGTCGAAGCTGCGCTCTATTGTCAAAATAAGAAGATAGAGTGTTACCAGGGCGGCACATGCAATGAAACTGATCTGTCCGCCCGCTGCTGCGTTCATACGGCGCTGGCCGCACGGCCTGACAGAATGCTTGCAAAACCGGGAATGGGATTTGATGAAGGGTATATGATAGTCCGAAACGAGATGGAACGCACACTGGCCCTTTTGAACCATAAGAAGCGACATGAAAAAGAATAAAACCTTCAAAGTCCTGGCGCCAACAGCTATACTTGGCTACGGCTTTCCTGACGATGCATTCCGAACCGGAATGGATATGAAACCCGATATTGTTGCCGTCGACGGCGGCTCGGTCGATCCCGGTCCTTACTACCTTGGCTCCGGAAAGTCGTTTACAGACAGAGCATCCGTAAAACGCGACCTTAGACGAATACTCATCAGCGCAGTGCCACGGCAGGTGCCTGTAGTTGTCGGCACGGCGGGTGGCAGCGGAGCTAAAAGCCACCTGGAATGGTGCCGTGATATCGTCGTAGACATAGCAAAAGAAAACAGTATGTCTTTCAAACTGGGGATTATCTACGCTGACATAGAACCAGCCGTTGTTACTCAGGCGCTTGCTCAAGGCAATCTGAGTCCGGTGGGAGGCGCACCGGAGCTTGTGCAGGCGGATGTGGATAATTCGATTAACATAGTGGCCCAGATGGGAACGGAACCTATAATGAAAGCGCACGAACAGAACTGTGATGTGATACTTGCAGGGCGAGCCTACGATCCGGCCCCATTCGCAGCGCTTGCAGTTTCGCGCGGATATCCGGCAGGTCCCGCGCTTCATATGGGAAAGATTCTGGAATGCGCGGCAATTGCGGCCGACCCTGGCTCCGGCACCGACCCGGCCCTTGGCATTCTTGATATGGAAGGTTTTACCCTGGCGCCGCTCAGTACCGACAGGAAGTTCACGCCAGAATCGGTGGCGGCACATTCGCTCTATGAGAAATCGGACCCTTACAGCCTGCCCGGACCCGGCGGTGCGCTGCTGCTGGACAAGACCGGGTTTACGGACGCCGGCTCCGGAAAAGTTCGCGTCACAGGCAGTCGCTTCCGCGAATCCGAAGAATACACGATCAAGGTGGAAGGGGCTGCAATAACGGGGTATCGCACGGCTTGCGTGGCGGGTGTGAGAGACCCGGTAATGATAGACATCATAGATGACGTGCTCGATACAGTGAAGCGCCATACCGTGTCAGTTGCCGAAGCCGAGTCCATGGAAGGGGCTGTTCATTTCCATGTCTTCGGCAAAGACGCCGTCATGGGAAGCCTGGAGCCTGTCAAGAAGACCACTTCGCACGAACTTGGAATAGTTATAGAGGCCGTTGGCAGGGACCAGAACACCGCTGATACACTGTGCGGTGTTGCTCGCTCCAAGCTTCTGCACTACGGGTATCCGGGACGCATATCAACAGCCGGCAACCTGGCTTTTCCGTTCTCGCCGTCCGACATTTCAATAGGAGCCGTCTACAAGTTTTCCATATACCACATTATGGCAATCCGGGATCAGAGCCTTTTCCGGCTGGAGACAATGGAAATATGAAAACCCTAAGGTCCATCGCCAAAGTCATAAGATCCAAGAACGCAAGCCCCTTTGAGCTGACGCTTGACATTCTGTTTTATGATAAGAAAGACTATGACCGGGCGAAAGCAAAACAGGCCATATCTGCCAATGCGATTGCATCTGCGTACGGAGCGCCTCAGAACCGGATAGAATCCGTCATATACTTCGACCCAGGCAAAGCGGTTAAAGTGAGCATGAAGAGAACGGTTTCCGCTGGAACAGAGGGTGACACGGACGTTTATGGCGCCCAGCAGCATGCTCCTCTTCTGGACCTGGAGGTGGACCTGTGAGCAGAATCATCGCCGCCAGAGATCATCTTCTTTCGGCCAACTACTTTGCGCCGCGAGGCAAAGACAGGCTCTATATACTGGGCAAAGTGCTGGCTGAACGTTACCTTTATCCATCGGACCTGTTGATAGGCGTGATAGGGGGTGAAGGTTCCGGCAAATCAACACTGATCCAGGGGTTATTTCCCGGCCTTGAGCTTACTAACGATGATGACGGCGTGAACCTCAGGTCCGCGCCGATATACGACTCCGCCGAAGAAGGCTTCTTCAATGCGCATACGTTCCATATTGACGCCCGCTATGAAAGAGCGTTCCGGCAAACGCATGAAATAGTAAATGCGGTAAAATCCGCCGTCCGCAACGGAAAGAGGGTTGTTGTCGAGCATTTTGATCTTGTGTATGAACAACTCGGTTACAATGCCCAGGTCCTTGTATCCATTGGCGAAGAAGTGCGGCTTCATCGACCTACTGTCTTCGGACCATCTCCTCTTATATTAAAACAGGAGGCGGAAGAAGGCGGGCGTTACAGGCTGATGGCCCATTCCGCTGAAGACATAACCAGCATGATCCTCATGGAAGATTACGGATATGATCCCCCGGACATACATTCCGAAGTCAGGCACGGTTTCGTTATAGGTTTTCCTAAGAAACTGGATGTCGACATCGCAGAACTGGAAGAAAAAGTGCGCTTATTAATAGAAGAGGGACACCCCATAAAAGCGGCTGAAACCAAACACATAATGATAGGCGGCAAAAGGCTTTCCTGTACGGGCAGAAGAATTCATGTGGCAAATACCAGAGATATTGAGAACTTCCGCCTGCTCAAGGAACTTCGCTACGACCCTGCTTCACACGAACATCTCCTGGTTGGACTCGTAGGCAGCGAGCCGGTAGCCGACCCCAACACTTTTTCTCCTGTTACCGGAGATGAAGATGATCAGTAGAAAATATCGGATATTATTCAAATGAAAACAATATCATCTGATCGGATATGTCAGACTGCAGCGAGGCTCTGTATGGAGGCTGCCTGGCAGCTTCCTCCGGATGTGCGCAAGGCAATGGAAAATGCGTCTGAAAAAGAGGAATCGCCCCTTGGTAAATCAATATTACAGCAATGTCTTAAGAACGCTGATATAGCAAAGGAAGATGAAGTCCCGATCTGCCAGGACACCGGAAGCGCGGTCTACCTGATAGAATTGGGAAACAATGTTGCAATAGAAGGCGGCACATTGGAAGAGGCTATTAACAAAGGTACCGCCAGGGGCTATGAAGACGGGTTCCTGCGAAAATCAATTGTAGACGATCCTGTGTTTGCGCGCGCCAATACTTCCAGTAACACTCCTGCCATAATTCACACTGAAATCGTGCCGGGGGACCATATTAAGATCACACTGCTCCTTAAAGGCGCCGGCAGCGAGAACATGAGCGCAGTGCGCATGCTGAAGCCTTCTGACGGCGCGGAAGGAGTAATGGATTTTGTTGTATCCACCGTAGTTGAGGCCGGGGGAAACCCCTGCCCTCCCTTGATAGTAGGCGTAGGCATAGGCGGTAATCTTGAATATTGCGGGCTGCTTGCCAAGAAAGCGCTTGCCCGTGAAACAGGAGAACACAATCGGGATCAAAGATACGCTGAACTCGAACAGAAAATGCTCAAACTAATAAACCGTTGCGGCGTAGGCCCTCAGGGGCTCGGGGGCAGCATTACCGCCCTTGCAGTGCACGTAGAACATGCGCCTTGCCACATGGCGTCTCTGCCTGTGGCCGTCAATCTTAACTGTCACGCAGCAAGGCATATCTCGACAAGGCTGTAAGTTATATGAAAAGAATTAAGGCAAAACTTGATGACAGGACTGTAAGTTCGCTTGAAGTCGGAGGCCAGGCGCTGATAACCGGGATTCTGTACACCGCTCGCGATGCCGCGCACAAGCGTTTTGTTGAAACTCTGAAAAACGGGCAGGAACTCCCCGTAGATCTTCGCGGCGGCATAATCTATTACACTGGACCTACACCTGCAAAGCCCGGGCATGCTACTGGAAGCGCCGGCCCGACAACCAGCGGACGCATGGATATCTATACACCCGCGCTCATTGAATCATGCGGACTCAAAGGCATGATCGGAAAAGGGGCCCGAAGCGAGGGTGTCGTGAAAAGTATTAAAAAGCATAATTGCGTCTATTTTGTTGCCATCGGCGGAGCAGGAGCGCTGCTTGCCCGATCCATCAAATCAATTGATGTGGTCTGCTACGAGGATCTTGGTCCGGAAGCCGTTCACCGGATCGAAGTAGAAGATTTCCCGGCAATCGTAGCAATTGATAGCAGCGGATCGACAGCCTATGTCTGATCCCTTTTTTGCGGGTTTCCGTGCCGTCCAGTTGCCAGATCGGGCAGTTTTCAGCAATATGCTATGACTCAGAATGGATAGCGCATCTTAAGCATAACCAGGTCCTTGTCATCAAAACGGCCGAAAAGAGTGTTTTGTTCGCCTTCCAAGAGAAGTATCTGCAATGTCGTTTCTATTCCGTTTCTGAATTTGTAAGTTGCCTCGGGCGATAACATCCAGTCATTGTAGGGAACACGCGCAAATGCCTGCAAATCAATTGCAAAGTCCCCGTACATCCAGTCCTTTGACGCGTTAAACCCAAGCTGAAAAGCAAGGTCTTCGGTCTCCCAGAGTTCATCGGCGCCGGAAACATAATCCACGACAAATTGCAAATTTGCGTACAAATCCCAATCTGTCGTGTGGTCAATGCCTATTCCCGCGGAAGTCATGGATTCCTTTGTATAGGATAGATCCTCTTCTTTCATAAAAGGGAAATCATGCAGGTGCGCGATCTCTCCGCGTAAACCGTAATTGCCCGCAACGGTTTCAAAATCAGCTCCGACTATATGCATGCGGTCATGACCGGCCTCCAACGTCAGGTCTTCGGGTCCCGGGTTTGACGCGACAAGGCGTGATAAGGTCGCCTCATTCGGCTCAAAGAGAAACTGCTTGGTTATGTTTCCTTTCCGCGTCTTTTCTTTCAGCGTCGGCACACGGTTATGAATTGTCATGTAATTGAAAGTATGATCAATTTCACCAACACGGCCGCGAAGACGCAAAGCAAGTTCCGGCTCATCGCTAACAGAGCTTTCATCTATCTGCACACCGTTAACAACGGCCTTGGCCGGCTGCGGAAAATTACCCGACAATACAGTTTGCTTGAGCCTCCCGAAAAGCGCCCAGTCAGCGCCGAAGTAGTCCATTTCCGAAGGTTGGAATGAAGGGATAACAACAGCTTCGATTTGATAAGGGGAGCCGAACCAGGTTGCCGACAGTATGGGCAAAGGATTCTTGCGCTCCTGCTTGTCATACAAAACAAACCAGCTCAGATCCTGGGGCGAGATACGATCCAGGATAACAATATCGTCCAGTTTCCCCCACGTGATCGTCTGTTGTCCTGCCGATAAGGTCCAGGCTCGCCATCGTTTTTCAAGATATGCTTCTTCAAGATAGATGGCGCTGTCAATATTTTCATCGGAATCCAGATCAAAGTTTTCATGCCTCATTTCAACGCCTACTCTGGCAATGGCATTATGTTCAGGAAAACGTATCGTGTCCTCAAAAAGAAGACGCGCGTCAAGTGATTTGCTCGCCTCTCCGTCATCCCTTGTTATATCGCGGTAGAACCGAGTTTCAATGATCCCCTCGACACCTGAGTGTTCGATCAAATCCACTGGTTCTGGGGGTTCTGTGGGTTCCTTTTCTAAAGGAAGTTGCGGCTCCGGTTTTTTTTCTTTCTCATACCTGCTCAGGACATCAATGACGCTTTTGGCATCGTTCCTTTCGGCCCAATCAAGCGGTGTTATGCCGCTTCTTGACTCAATTGAAGGATCAGCTCCGTATTCAATCAGGGATTCAACAGCGTTGGCGGCATTGCGCCTGGCGGCCCAGTGAAGAGGAGTGAACCCGTTCTGGGATCGCGCGTTGATATCAGCCCCATTAATAAGAAGAATCTTAATGGCTTGAGTCCGATTCATCGCCGCAGCTATATGCAGGGGCGTGATTCCTCCTCGAGTTCTGCAATTAGCCGCCCAGTTTCCCTCTTTGGACAGTATTGAGCGCATTTGCGCAATATCGCCACTCTTAACAGCGCGATGAATTTCCGCCCCGAAGCCATAAAATGTGAGAAGCAGATATACGCTTATGCTAAGCAGCCGCGTTGCCGCATTTTTTTTCCCGGCAAAACATTTCATATTTGCTCTAAACGACGTTTGGTGAAGATCTGTTTGTCAAGACCCTGGTTATATTTCGCTTCAAGTGTAGTCATGCGCGTGCTGGTTTCGCGGCGCAAATCTTCCATCAAAGTATCAGCCTGAGTCCAGATGCCGTCTATTTTTTTTAAATCTTTCACTGTAAAGCGTTTTGTCAGACGTTTCTTCTTGTCGTAATAGTCGGTCCTTACAATTACATGGCTTTTCTTGTCAACCCATACAATCATCCGGCTGTACTGAGAATCTCTGTCCTCTACCGGCACGCTTTCAGTAACATAACAATTCCATTCTGAAAATTTCTCTTCCCTGAGCAATTTGTGAGTATTCTCATCCGGATGCTGCCGTTCCATGTCCTCGTAGGTATAGTCCGTATTCATGAAATTCTGCTTTTTCTGACTCCCTACAATTCTTCGAGTCCGGCCAAGAGCCGGGAGATACAGGTATTGAGTATCGTCTTTTCCTTTGTTCTCAAGGGTCAGAAAACGAGTCCCGTCAATATCCGCGGGGCTGGTGAACTCCAGGAACGTATTGACCAGAGCGCCCTCATCCCGCGATTGAATTGTAAGTTTTCTTTCCCTCGCCCTGCCGCGCTTATCGGTAAGAATCATTTTTATTACAAATGTGCTGTCTTTTCCATCATTGCGGTTATACACCCATTCTGCAACCTGGCGGCCTGTTACTTCCTCGGCAAAACACACGCAGGCCGGGCCGGCAATAACGGAAAAGAAAATAACGGCAGTCAGAATCTTTGAGCTAACAGGTTTATTCCACATTCTTCATCCCTTTCATAATTGAATTGTTGAATTTAGGCTTCAGCCATATAAACAGGCATGGCAGCACAAATAAATCGGCAATAACAGCGTTAAGCATAACTGTGGCGCTCAGAAGTCCGAACTGGAAAGTCGGAATAAACTGTGACGTAAGGAGCACCGCAAAACTGCATGCCAGAATTACCGAAGTGAATATTATGGCTCTGCCTTTACTCCTGAGGGCCTGATACATCGCCAGACTGTAATCCCCGCCGTTATTATTCAACGCAGAGCCAAAGCCATAGGTAAAATGAATGGTATCGTCAACTATAATCCCAATCCCAATCGCGGAAATCAATGATGTCGCAGTGTCCAGCGGAATTCCTGTTAAGCCCATAATGCCGAAATTGATCACAAGGGGCAGAAGATTAGGCACAATGCTTATAAGTCCGATGTGAAATGATTTAAAGACAATAAACATCATTGCAAAAATAACGATCATGGCCAGCCCCAGGCTGCGAACCTGACCGTCTACCACAGTTTTCACTCCTTCAACAAAATTCACGGTTTCACCGAGAAGCTTAGCTTGCATCCCTTGCAATTCAGTTTGTGCCAGAAGATCCGAAACACGATCCAATATAGCCTGCTGCTTGCGGGTGCTGTATTCCGAGATTCGGAACGTCAGGATTGTCCATTGCCATTCAGAATCAACAACCTTTTCAAGATCTTCCGGATCATAAAGCAAAGCATACTGGGCAACCATCTCGCGTGAATCAGGTATGGTGTAAAACTCTTCCTGTTCGTTGTTGAAAGACTCATTCATCTCCTTGATAAGGTCAACCACTGACGACGCCTTGTCCACGCCGGGGATCTCCAATATCCGGTCCTGGATTTTTTCAATCAGTCGTAATCTTTCAGGATCCTTCATGGCGTCGCGATCCGGATGCTTGAATGATACATGCGCAAAATGTATACCGCTCAGATTATCCCGTATGAACATTGTGTTCTTATAAATTTCCATTTTAGGATTCAGTTGCTGCACGAGGCTTGACTCAACAACAATCTTAGACATGCCCCAGACTGATCCGACAACTACCGCAATGGTTGTCAACAGTATCAGGTTTCGATGTTTCTCGTTAAAACGCCCGACTCCGGAGAGAAACCTGTCCATTAGTTTCTGCCTCTGGGTCTTTTCTTTTTTTTCTGCTTTGATGTTGCTCGGAAATAATCGACCCGACATCAGGAGCGGCAGCAAAGTGAATGTCACTATGAATGCCAGGATTACGCCTATTGACGCAACCTGGCCAAGTTGCTTGATGGCCGGGCTGCGGCTTACCATTAAAGACGCAAATCCGAAAGCGGTGGTTATCGTGGTTAAAAAGCACGGGACAAGAAGGTGATCCATGGTCTTTCTGATCAGTTCACGCCGATCGTTTATGCCATAACTCAGCGCCGAGGACACAAAGTGAACGGAATCGGCAATTGCAATCGCAAGAATGATCGGCGGGATGATCACCGTAACATTGTTGATTTTAAGGCCCATCGGCCACATTGTTGCCATGGTATAGAGCAGGCTTACGCTTACTACAGCCAGCGGCATAAGAACAATTCTCCACTTCCTGAAAGTCAGCAGCAGAATCGTAATCATTAACCCGAAGACAAAAGGCAGGAAGCGTTTCAGGTCTTCTTGCATATGAATTGCATAGTAATACTCAAGGGGAATAGCTCCGCCTATATGGGCGTCAAGATCTTCAGGCACATATTTTTCAATGAGTTGTTCCATCGCAATGACAAGTTTTTCTCGGAATATTCCGTCATCACCGCGAACATCTTCGGTTTCAACATTAATGCAGGCTGTTCTGCCATCGGTTGAAATAATGTTTTTGGTGAAAAGAGGATTGCGCAGCGCGCGTTTTTTTATTTCAGCCAGTTCTTTCGGGTCTGTTGGAACATCTTTAACTAAAGGTTCGACGTAAAAGAACTCATCTTCGCCGATTGTATCGTTAACAGTAGTAAGACTGGTTACGGTCTTGACATTGTCAATCTTCTCAATCTCATCTGAAAGCTTCTTTATTATTTCAAGGTTGCGATGCGTAAAAACTTCATCGCATTTTATCGCAATCATGGCGTTTTTTCCGCGGACAAACTGCTCTTCAAGAATGTCGCTTTCTATCCACGTTTGTGTTTTCTGGTCGAAGAAGACATCTGTGCTCGTATTAAAACCGATCCGCATTACACTTATAATCGCAAGTAATGTGAGCAGGATATAAACGCCGGTGGTTGTTTTCCTGTGTGAGAATATTTGTTGTAGAAGTTTCAGTATTCTTTCTTTCATCTTATATTCCGTCCCTGTCCAGGGTCACTGTGACTGCTTTACAAAGAAAGAGTCGAGGAAAGTTTCCCATTGTTTAAGTATTCGTTCTTTCTCACGGTAAACCACGGAAAGCAGCAACAGCCCCGTGAAAAAAACAATATACTGGCGGGCTATCATTTCCGCAGGCATGTCGTTGGATATAAATCCATGCTCTCGGCATGCGTTAACAAGCGAAGTTATAACTTCAGTCCACTCATTGTTAAGGCGTTTAAGCTCATTCCTGATTTCATCTGAATCGCTTTCATTGTGAAAATCGATCATCAGGCGAATTTGAACCGGATGATCCAGAAACCATTCCAGCAGAGCAACTGCCGTTGTCCGGATAGTCTCAGGGCAAAGCTGCTTTCCATCCATAAGATTTGCAAAAAGTTGCCTGTTTTCAGAACAATGCGCCTTGCATATCTGTATGTAGAAATCCTCCTTGGACGAAAAATAGCAATAAAATCCACCTTTGCTGATCCCAAGACAATCAATAATTTCCTGAACTCCCACCTGTCGATACCCTTTTGCCGCAAACAGATTGGTCGCCTTCCTGATATAAGACGCCACTTTTTCCTCTCGACCCGGGTTTTGACTTTTTCTACTCATTTCCTGCAAATAATACCGACCGGTCGGTCTTTGTCAATGCTTTTTTGTCCGATTTTCGATTCTCTTGTTTGAATCTATTCACACGCCGAGTTTGCCGCAGCTACAAGGCCCAGCGAGTTGAGCTGTGGTGAATATTTCTGAGCTCATATGGTTATTTTTTCTCTCTTTCCTCCCCCATTTAGCCCGCATATCTCACAGAATTTCGTAGCGAGAGCGCGGAGAGTGCTGCTGCGAGGGCACGAATTGGTAAAACGCCGGAGCAGCCGTATAGACATACTGCAATCTGGCCGTGCCCTCGCAGTGGCGCTATCCGCGCTCGCAGCAGGAATTTTGTGAGATATGCGGGCTAAATGGGCCTCCTACTGTAGTGTTAGAGCACGACAGTGCTCTGCACGTAACATCTGATTTTGGAATGAGGCTCGACTTTCGGACATTTTCGGAGGTATTCCGCAAAACCCAACCCTTCGACGGCGTGCTCCAGCCAGATCCTCCCGCCACTATGATGCAGTGGAGTTTCTGATGGCTTGTATGCGGTCGAGGATCGGGGGGTGGCTGTAGCTGACGGTTACTTTGAGGGGGTGGGGGGTAAGGTTGCCGAGGTTGTCTACGCTGAGTTTTTTGAGGGCGTTAATTAACACTTCCGGCTGGCCGGTTGTTTTCACTGCGTAATTGTCCGATTCGTATTCATGCTTTCGTGAAAGCGCGGTTTCGAAAAGGGATAGCGCCATGTTCACCGGGGCGAAAAGAAAACCGAAGAATATAAATCCGGCATATATCGACATGTGTTCCATTCCGAATGCGTCGAAGAGGCTGGGATTGTCGATAAAAAGGGAAAGCAGGAAGAACACCAGACCTGTTTTCACTATTGACCGTGCCATAGCCAGGGGAACATGTTTTTTCTTATAATGTCCCATTTCGTGGGCGATAACTGTAACAAGTTCGTCAACGGTGTGTTTTTCAATAAGAGTGTCGAACAGCACGATTCGCTTGGATTTGCCGAAACCGGTAAAGAAAGCATTGCTTTTTGATGACCGTTTTGACCCGTCCATCTTGTAAACCCCTTTTATTTTGAAATTCTGACTTTCAGCGTATTCTTCTATTCTGCTCTTCAGCTCGCCTTCTTCAAGCGGCGTGTATTTGTTGAAGAGGGGCAGAATGACATAGGGAGCGATAAACATGATAGCAACCTGGAGGACAGTGAGCGTTATCCAGCAATAGATCCATGCGGGTTCCCCGACTTCCTGGAAAAACCAGAGAACTATGGCAAACGCCGAGCCGCCGAGAATTGCAATGAGAATAAGAGCTTTGATCAGGTCGAGGACAAATATTTTCGGGGTGGTCTTGTTAAACCCGTACTTTTCTTCGATTACAAAGGTATCGTAAATGGAAAAAGGCAGATTTATCAGCTTTAGAAAGAGTCCCAGTATGCCGGCGAATATCAGGCCGGCGAATATGGGATTCGAGCTGAAGGAACGGGCGACAGCGTCAATGAAGTTGAATGCTCCTGCAAGAATGAGAGCGAGTATCACTACCGTGTTGAACGAATCTGAGATCAGTCCTAATCGTGTATTATCGCGCAGGTAATCCTGGGATTTCCGGTAACTTTCGGCATCGTAGAAACCCTCGAATTCTCGCGGCAGGTCTGGTTGCAGATGCTTCAGGTTGAGAAGGTCTGCGAAAGTTTCAAGCAGGTAGCGAGCTATAATTGCCGCAAGTATTATCGTCAGGTAGATGTTCATATATACGGTTTTTCCTTCTTATGGAGCTTCGAATTTGTAACCGACTTTGGGGACGGTGCGTATACAAGGCTTATTGCGCCTGCCCGGATTGAGTTTTTTTCTCAGGCTGGCCACAAAATTATCAACTGTGC
>CAYTRK010000018.1:0-17078 GCA_964440205.1 uncultured Victivallaceae bacterium | reverse complement strand
GTCGTTTCGGGCACATATAAGGAACCGACTTCACCCACAGATTCTGCGGAGGAGCATCTATTTTTTTGCGAATTGCTGGCCGGGCATCTCCCGTTCTTGACTACAAGCGCTGAAAGCATACATAATAGTGGCTTGTGGGCAATGCGTTGCTTCTGGTAGCAATGATTATGTCTGGAAAATTTGAATGAACTCAGAAAATAGTGTTGTTAAAGTTAAAGGGCTTACCAAGCGGTTCAATGGTACTGCCGCCGTCCGGGATATTTCTTTTGAAGTCGGTAGCGGGGAAATTGTGGGGTTCCTGGGCCCAAACGGGGCGGGAAAGACAACCACAATGCGGATGCTCTGTTGTTATTTGCCGGTTACTTCCGGATCGGTTGAGATTGCCGGATATGATATCCTGAGCCATCCTGTCGAAGTGCGCAGAAATGTCGGGTATTTGCCGGAAAATGTTCCGTTGTACGATGAATTGCGCGTGCGGGAGTATCTTTCTTACAGGGGAAGCCTGAAGGGGTTGAAAGGAAAAAAGCTGAAAAGCCGGATCTCGGACTGTCTGGAGGCCTGCGATCTGGAGGATGTGCGCAAATCGATAATCGGCAAACTGTCCAGGGGCTACAGACAACGGGTTGGGCTGGCCGATGCGCTGCTTGCCGAACCGCGTCTTCTGATTCTGGACGAACCTACGATTGGCCTGGACCCGAACCAGATAAGAAGAATTCGCAACCAGATTCGCTCTCTTGCGCCTGATCACAGCGTGCTGCTCTCGAGCCATATTCTTCACGAAGTGGAAACAACCTGTCAACGCGTCCTTATTATCGATGAAGGACAGATCGTCGCATCGGGACCGCCGGACCGGCTGATTTCCATGCTCAAAGGCAGTCCGCATCTGAACCTCGAAGCCAAAGGCCCGGCACAAGAAATTGAGCGGCAGCTTGGTGAGATCAAAGGAATAAAGACAGTAAAGAAAGAACGTGAAGGCGATTGGTCTTACTTTACCTGCGAATGCGAGAAGGCGTCTGATCCGCGGCAGGAGGTTTTCCGGGCTATCTCAGAACGCGGCTGGATTCTTCGAGAAATGATTATGGAAAAGCCGAATCTTGAAGATGTTTTTGTCGCGATGACCACCGAACCAAGACAGGATCAAGCAACTGTGCAGGACGAAAAAGAACCCGAAGGCAAGCTCGAAGGACAAGATGTTTAATATGCTCACAATCTGGCAGAAAGAACTCAGGACGTACTTTCTTTCTTCTATCGCGTATGTCACTGCGTTCGTCTACCTGGGAGTTACGGCCTGGGTTTTTACTGAAGCAGTAAAAGCTCAGACCGGCAGCGAGGCGCAGCTTCCTGTGCTGCTGGTTATGTCCTCTCTGCTGGGGCTTCCGGTGCTTGCCACTGTTATAACCATGCGGCTTTTTGCCGAAGAGCGGAGGCAGGGAACCATTGAAATGCTTATGACAGCGCCGGTTACCGAGGCTCAGGTTGTCCTTGGGAAATACGCGGGAGCGCTCACTTTTATGATACTGGCCCTGCTTCCGGCAATCGGTTTTATTTTTGTGTTCTCCGCGCTCAGCCCTGGAATTGCAGAAGTGGATGTGGGCGCGATTATCGGCGGTGGCATTATACTGTTGCTTCTTTCCGTTTTCACGATATCCATCGGAATGGTTGTTTCTATTCTAACCAGGAACCAGATTGTAGCTGCGATAGCCAGCTTCTTCTTTATATGCGCGCCGTTTCTGCTGGAAAGGGCCATTGTGCTTATGCCTCTGGGCCGGGAAAGTCTGGTGTCGTATATTTCTCTGGAGAACCACATCGTGGAGTTTTCGCGAGGCATTTTGGATACACGCCCGATTGTGCTCTATCTGAGTTCTTCAATACTGCTGGTCTTTGCCGCCGTCAGATTGCTTCAGCTCAGGAGGTGGCGCTAGTGTTTTGTCTCGTAGACAAAGATCTTGGATATTTGAGCCAGAAAAAGGAAGGACGGGGATCATGAACGGCGCCCGGGTCAGAAGAATGAGCAGCGGCTTGAATGTTGCCGTGTCGATACTGCTGGCTCTTATAGCCGTGATCATGATAAATTATATTGCCTCTTCGCATTTCCGGCGCTGGCGAATAGGAATCACGGACTTCTATAAATTGAGTCCCAAAACCGAAGCCGTCCTGGACGGACTGTCCCGGGATGTGACTATCACGGTATTCTTCGAACAGACCCACAGACATATCGAACACATTGAGAATCTGTTGAAAGAGTACAAGTATGCCGCTGATAAGAACGAAGGACAACTGAAGATTGATTTCGTGGATCCTGTCCGGGACCTGGTCAAAACCAGGCAACTTGCCAGTGAATACGGGGCCACAGAGCCCAATATAATTGTTGTGGAAAGCGGCAAAAGAAGGAAGTTTATCGAGGAAAAGGATCTTTTCGAATACGAGCTTAAGCTGGGTCAGGACAAGGGACTGAGGCTGGCTGCCTATCATGCCGAACGGGCAATTACTTCGGCAATACAGAACGCTCTTCAGCAGATTAGTCCGGTTGTTTACTTTATCGCCGGACACGGCGAAAGGGATGTCAGCGATTACAGCGGGCATTCCGGATATTCGTCGATAGGACGCATCATGCGCAGGGACAATATCGAGGTTCGGACCCTTTTTCTGAGCGAAAACAGCAGGATTCCCGTCGACTGCTCTGCCCTGGTCATAGCAGGGCCGGATCGAAAGTACTCCGACGCTGAAAAGGAACTTGTTGCCGAGTATCTTGAAAAGAGCGGCCGGCTGATGTGCCTTGTTGATCCTGCGGTGACCACGGGGCTTGATGCCCTGCTGCAGAAGTGGCAGGTCAAACTTTGCCCGGAAGTGGCTGTTGGACGGACTTTTACCGGCCAGGAGCTGGTGGTTAACAGCTATGGCGACCACCCCATAACCAGGAATCTTGGAAACATCACAACCATGTTCTACATGCCCAGATGTGTTGAGCCCGCGCCGGGCGGGGGAGCAGATAAGCCGAGTGTAACGGTTCTGATCAGCAACCGGGAAGAAGGCTGGGGCGAAACGGACCTGGAACAGAGGCCTCCAAGATACAATGCGGCAGTTGACCGTCCGGGCCCGGTACCGATTGCTGTTGCCGTGGAAAGAGGGCCGAAAGGCAATATTGACGTTGAGTTGCCCGCAACAAGACTTGTAGTTATCGGGGATTCGGCGTTTATTTCCAACGGCGCTCTGCGTACTGGAGTCGGAGGAAATACGGATTTTTTCATGAGCGCATTGAATTGGCTGCTTGAAAGAGAAACCATGATGCACATTTCCGCTCGGCATCCCTCAACTCTTCAACCGGAAATGACACGCCGTCAGTGGATCAAAGCAAAAGTGATACTTGTAGGCGGCTTCCCCGGCCTGGTCATGTTGGTGGGCATGCTGGTATGGCTCAGCAGGCGGAAATGAGCGACAGGATGGAATATAACGATGGGATTTAAGACAACTTTCGGACTTTTCATCCTGGTTTGCGTTCTTGGCGCGATAATTCTTCTGGTTGAGCATCCTTTCGATCGTCCCGAAAAACAGCCCGGGGGTCTCATCGAGATACGGTCGGAAAATGTCACTCGCATAATAATCAAGCGGGGAGATACCACGCTGGAATGCAGAAAAGAGGGCAGGGAATGGCTTATCAGTGATCCCGTTGAGGCGCGGGCAGACTATGCCCGTGTAGAACGCTTCTTGAGTGTACTGGAGACTCTGGACATTCAGGAAACCGTTACACCCGCGCAGCTCCGGTCGCGGGGGCTTTCTCTTTCGGATTACGGCCTTTTACCTCCCGAAGCGAGTCTTTCCCTGGAAAGCTCCAGAGGGAATGTCACCCTGCTTGTCGGATCAAAGACTCCGTTGGGAAACAGTGTATATGTAAAGAAGGCAAACTCGCCTCTTGTGTTGTCCACCGACGCCAGGATCAAAGAGTCGGCGCCGCTAAATGTGCGCGACTGGCGCGACAGGCGGGTTTTCGCGGGCAGGGACGAAAAAACGGTGCGAATCGAATTGTGGAATCGGCAAGGCTCCTTTATCCAGATATTGCGCAAGGATTCCATGTGGCAAATGACCCAACCGGTTGTTGCGCGAGCCAATGCCAGGGCTGTGGAGCAATTGCTCGAACAACTGTATGAGCTTGAGGTGAAGGAATTCATCTGGGACCCGGCTCGGGCCGGGGAAGATGATGCTGCGGAAGTTGTGACGGAGAGCAGGGACAGGTTTGTTCCCTACGGACTTGCAACCGACCAGGCCAGGGCAAGGGTTTCGGTCTGGCTGAAAGGAGACGAAGCCGGACAGGCGCTGTTTCTTGGCAAGCCGACCGGCAAAGACAGCAAAGCAGTCTACGCAAGGTCTCGCGACAGAGGCTCAATATACTCGGTATCAAGCAATGTCATTGACTACCTTGATCTCAGCGTGGGTGAACTTCGGAGTAGAAAACTTTTCGCAATAACCGCGAAAGAGGCGGCATACGTCAACATTCAGTCAAGCGGCAAGCGGTTGACCCTGCTCAAAGAGTCGCCTGGACGCTGGGTTATAAAAGAGCCCTTGGAGTGGGATGCAGACAGAAAAACGATTGAGGCTTTTCTCGACGGGCTTCTGAATCTGGAGGCGGAGGGTTTTGTGTCCGGGACAGTTACTAACCTGACCGAACTCGGGTTTCAACCTCCTGCATGGAGTGTGGAGGCGCTAAAGGCGCCTGCGACAGACAATAAGAAAGAAAACAGGGAACAGCGCCGGCTTCTGGTTGCAAGGGCGCCGCGAGACCGTAGCGCGGTGCCGGCCCGGTTCAGCCAAGATCCCGTCAGGTTCGGAGAGGAAGGCTTCGTATACAGTCTTTCAAGAAAGGATCTGGAATTTGCCGGCAGGAATCCTGCCAGCGCACTGAGGTTCTTTGATCGCACAATGATGTCGCTCAAACCCGAAGACATAAAAAAGATCGAAGTTTCCATGCAGGGACGTAAAGACTCGGTTGTGCGTAACAAGGAAGACAAATGGGTTAGCACCGAAGAAACGGCGCGGAAAGTGAATCCCGCCGCGGTCGAAAGCATCCTTTTTGCCGTGTCCAATCTCAGGGCGAGGCGTGTGGAAGAGCATGCAGTCGAAGAACCGGCTGCGTACGGACTGGAGGACCCTTCAATGCAGTTCAGCTTCGGGTTGAGCGGTGAAGGAGGAATTCAGAAGACCCTCAAACTCGGGTACAGAGCCAAAACGAAAGATATTTATGCCATGATACAGGGCAGAGATGTGGTTTTTGTGTTGTCCAGCGAAACTGTCAAGCTGCTGCTGCAACCTCTTACAGTAAAGGAAGAGACCGGGCGATCCGAATAGAAGGGGTTTTCATCTGCAGTAGAAACTCTGTTTTACTCATCAGAGGTGTGTATAGCTTCCCGCGGTTTTTTATGAAATATACTTTGAAAATGTTATTTCGCAGGTTACGCCGGATCCTTACCGCTCTGATCGTTCTTATTCTTGTATTGTGCGCTGCCAGCCTGCTGTATATAACTACGACCGGCTTCCCGCGGTGGTTGGTTTCGGCGGTAACCGGCAGACTCAGCGAAGGCCAGATGTATATCGAAGCGGGCTCTATCCGCCTGGACCCGGGGCGCGGCTTCATCATGAAGGACGTGGTTGTATTCAGGGACGGCGTGGTGGGTCCTCCTGCAGCAGAAGTTGAGGAGGCCGTGGTTGTGCCCGACTTCAAGGCGGCCTTGAAGAATCGCCTTGCTGTGAGCAAAGCAATCGTCAATGGTTCGGTCATAAGACCGAAACTGGCAATAAGCGGCAAACCTTCAGACAAGCCGCCACAGTTCAACACCTACGGGGATTTCGCGCTGGAGATGCACAATACCGATGTGCTCGGTCTCAAGATTCCGCATCTGAATTGCAGAATGGAAATCGAAGGACCCGCACTGCGAGTTATTGACGCCGTATGTTTGATCGGCGCCGGGAAGGCCGCCGGGCGTATAGATCATCGTATGGACACGGCTCTTATGAAAGGCAAAGGAAGAACTTCTTTTGATCTGACACTGCTGATCCCGGTATTCAAAGGCCTGGATATGAACGCACAGGCCCGGCTTCTTTCCGATTTCCGTTTCCACGACAACATGCCCCGCACCGAATTCGATTTTACCAGGCTCTGCGAGTCCAATGGCTTCTTTAATATAGAGGGTTCGTTCTGGATGGAGGATTGTCGTTTCCGAACGGTGGCGGTGGAGCGGATAGACGGGAACATGACCGGCTCTTTCTCGCCGACTAACTCGAATGTTATGGTCGAAGACCTTTTGATTGCGCGCAAAGAGGGCACCATGCGCGGTAATTTCGAGGTCGATCCGCGTAATGCAGCAGTCCGGTTTGCCGGGAACTCGTCGATACATCCGCATGCGCTGGCCAGGATTGTTGATGTCTACCCGACCAACCTGATGGAACAACTGAGCTTCAAGGGCCCCGTCCGCATTAATGCAAAAGGCAAGGTGAACTACAGGCAACCGGAGAACAGCGATATAGAGGCGGAAGTCGAAGCCGGAAACCTTGGCCTCAGGATGTTTACCGCCGATACCTGCAACTTTCGCCTCAGATCCACTGGCATAACAAATTACCTGACCGGCATATCAGGCGAGATCTACGACGGCACTTTCAGCGGAAACTGCAGATTCGACCTGCCGTATAAGGCTCGCACAAACGTGGCTTATGCCTGTAAAGGCAAAATACACAGAGCGGAGTTAGAAAAAATAGTCTCGGCGATTACAACCAACGCGGCATGGGACACCAGTGGTGAATTCACGCTGGACCTGGAAATCTTCGGCCTGACGGGCAAAGGCATGGGCAATACAGTTACAGGAGAAGGCAAGGTAAGGCTCAGAGAAGGCAAGGTGTTTACGATGCCCTTGTTCGGCGGCTTCACTAAAATAATGACCAGGACCATTCCGGGATTAAACTTTGTGCTTTCACAGAACGAAGTGGAAGCAGAATTTGAAATAGAACGGAACATGATTAAATCGGACCTGGTCCTTATAGAAGGTGATGTCCTGAGTTTGCATGCGGACGGAGACTACTACTTTGACAACAGCCTTGACTACAAGGTCCAGGTCCGTCTTCTTAAAGAAAGGGCCTTTGTGGGTAAGATACTGCAGACGCTGATGTGGCCGATAACAACATTGTTTGAATTCCGGTTGCGTGGTACGTTAAAGAATCCCAGATGGTATCCAGTCAATTTTTCGGATGAAGTGCTGGAGCGCCTTGGGATAAAGTAGATGGTTTATTGTATTTATGAAATTCCATATCCACACATACGGTTGTCAGATGAACGTGCGTGACAGCGGGGCTATTGCAGCGACGCTCAAGGAGCATGGTTACGAACAGGCTCTGTCCGAACAGGATGCGGATGTTGTAATAGTGAATACCTGCAGCGTGCGCGAAAAGGCCGAGGAAAAGGCAATCGGGAAGCTGCGGCTTCTCGTGCGCGATCGGGAGTCCGGGCCCGGCCCGGCCCGGAAGATCGGCGCAACGGGATGCATGATACAGCGCCTGGGGCATAGAATATTCGAGAAAGTACCGGGCCTGGATTTCGCCCTGGGTACGCGAGTGGTCGGCCAGACGCCCGCCGTGCTGAAGGCGGTAGAACAGGGTTCGGGGCCTGTTCTACAGATTGACGAAGACCTGAAGGATACCAATGTTGTTGCTTCCCATCCGAAAGAAGGCTCCTGCGCATTTGTCAATATCATGCTTGGATGCAATATGAACTGTTCGTACTGTATTGTTCCTTCAGTCAGAGGACGTGAATGGAGCCGGCCCGCTATAGACATACTTCAAGAAATCCGGGCCCTGGCGAGCGCTGGGGTACAGGAAGTGACTCTGCTGGGCCAGAGCGTTATGGCTTACGGCCGTGCCAACACGGTTTTTGACCCGGAACACAAATCCACCCGCGGTTATGCTGAACCGTTCCCGCGACTGCTGGAAATGGTCGCGGAACTTGGTGGGATTCGCAGAATCAGGTTCACGTCCGGCCATCCTTCCGGATGCTCCGAAGAGCTTGCCGGAGCAGTTGCGGACATTCCTGAAGTCTGCGAGCATGTGCATCTGCCTCTCCAGTCCGGGTCGGACCGGATACTCAGGTTGATGCGGCGCGGTTACAATGTCGGTAAGTACATGCAGGCTGTGGAAAGATTGAAAAGCAGGTGTCCAGACGTTGCCATAACCACGGATATCATTGTAGGTTTCCCCTCCGAAACAGAAACGGATTTTGAAAGGACAAGAAAGCTTATGGATCGTGTGGGGTTTGATAACGCTTTTATATTCAAATATTCGCACCGCCCGGGTACTGCCGCTTCTGACATGGAAGACGATGTGCCGGAAGAAGAGAAACTTAGGCGAAACAAGATATTACTCGTCGACCAGGACCGGAGAGTAGCCGAAATAAATGCCGAACTTGAAGGACGCGAAGTCGAGGTGCTGGTGGAGGGTGTCAGCAAGAGGAATCCTGACCGGATGTCGGGACGTACGCGCGCCAACAAAATAGCTCTTTTTGACAGAACCGCAGAGATGAACAAAGGAAGAGTGGCAAATGTGCGGGTTGAACGAAGCACTCCCTCAGCGCTTTATTGCTGTGCGGGAAAGGGACACCTGGATGCTGTTGACACTGCTTGCGATGAATGCCTGACCTGTGGAGGAGATTTATGACACTTGAGCTTTCCACCTGCTCTCTGATCGTTGGCGGGCTGCTCTCGCTGCTGTTCGGGACTGCGCTCATTTGGCCTGAAAGCGCGCAGAAAATTGTCCGGGCCTTTTCCCGGAATACTGCGGCCGCATGGGCGCTTGTTGTTATTGACGTGGTCTGGTCGGCATGGCTCGTTTACAATGAACCCATGCCGCGTTTCGAGCAGTACAAGTCATGGCTGTTTCTTATAACCCCGGCATTGATTCTTATGATAGTTTTTCTGATGGATGAGCTGCTTGCGGCCAGGGCTCTTGGAGGGCTGCTGCTTCTGGCCGCCACGCCGGTACTTACGGCCGCGCGGTTCAACGATGCCTCGTGGCGGATATTTATGGCAGTCGTCGGATACGCAATGGTGATCACAGGAATTGTGCTTGTCCTTAGTCCTTTCAGACTCAGAAAGACGGTAGACTGGCTTTCTGCTTCCCGATCGCGATGGCAGGCAGCCTCTGCAGCAGGGGCAATTATCGGCATAACGGCCTTGCTCTCAGGGTTATTTGCTTACTGACCCATAGCTTCCGCAATCCGCAGTCCCTTTTACCGGCCCTTTTTCTTTCCCGGCAACAGGCAGATCAAATCTTTCCTTCCCTGCATGCCGAGATGTAATTCATTCCGAATTCATCACTGCCCAGCAGGAGATTGCGCGCAAGCTGGAAAGCTTCGCTTTCGGTATCAAGCGAATCAAGAATCCCCGAATTTATCTGCGATGGGTCTACAATTCCTCCGTCGGCTCCGGCCTGCACGGCAAGGTATGAGAACACCTGGTTTATCTGCTTTCTTTTCGGCATGCCGAAGGAGACATTACTGAGACCGGCTACAATGTGGATCGAATCCCCGTATTCCTTTCGAATGCTTGATACAGAGTCCAGAAACCCTTTTCCGTTGGCGCTGTTTGTGGAGATCGGCAGCACCAGAGGATCAATGTGAATGTCGGAGTCCTCGAAACCCTTTGACTTCAGCTCGGGCATCAGCTCGGCAAGGTTCGACATTCTGCCTTCGACGTCGGCAGGCAGGTCCGTCTTGCCCGCGGCAGAGGCGATAACCACGGCATTGGCTTCGCGGGCAACATCAATTGCATCAAACCTTTCCAGTGAAACCGAATTAACCATTGGCCGATTCCCGTCTGATCCTGCGGCGTTTAGCCCGGCTTTCAGGATTTCCATGTTTGAAGAGTCTACAGAGACAGGGATATCTGTAACTTCCTTCACCTTCTTTACTGTCCAGTCGATCAGTTCGGTCCGTTGTTGAACATCGGTGCTGAACTCGTCGACGTTCACATCCAGGTAATGAGCGCCTGACTGCTGCTGCTTGAGAGCGAGAGACTGGATATACCGGATGCCTTCATCGCGGTCTTTGCCTTCTCCGTAATTCCCTTGCCATATGGCCACTGCGCAGTGTTTGACTTTTCCGTTCTCCCAGTCCGCGGCTTCACGGAATGGATCGGGAACTGCCAGGCGCTGAGGCTGCTTTTCCTGATCTGAATATTCGATATGATATTTACCCTGGTCGTCAGGCTTCACATATTTGCCGTCAACTTTGAAAATACGTGTACAGTGGATATTCTCGCCGACTATAATGAACTTTGGATCTTTCATTGTGTTGTCCTTTCCCGATACACAAAACCCGCCGGGAAAAATCCCGACGGGTTTTGCTGTCGATTAGTTCGCTAAATTAAGCCGCTGCAAGATCTTTGGCGAGGTCCGCCGCCGATGCCGCATCCGGCGCATAACCGTCGGCGCCTATCTCATCGCAGAATGCCTGGGTTACAGGCGCTCCGCCGATCATGAGTTTGACTTTGCTGCCCAGATCGGAGGACTTGAATGTTTCGACGACTTCCTTCATGTTTGTCATGGTGGTGGTCAGCAACGCGGAAATTCCGACCACTGCGGCATCGTTTTCCTTGGCCGCATCAACAAATTTCTGCGCTTCGGCGTCAATTCCGATATCCACGACCTTGAACCCGCTGCCTTCGAGCATCATGCACACCAGGTTCTTACCGATGTCGTGCAGATCACCTTTAACAGTGCCGATAACTGCTGTTCCGATTGGCTTGACGCCAGCGCTGGTCAGTCTGGGTTGAAGAACCTCCATGCCTGATTTCATTGCGCGGGCTGCGATAAGTACTTCGGGGACATAAACTTCGTTTTTCTTGAAGCGTTCGCCGATCACGCCCATTCCTTTAAGAAGGCCTTCCTGAAGCACTTTGTTGGGCTCCATGCCGTCCTCGTCCAGCGCTTTGGTTACTAGATCCTTTACTTCGTTGGCTTTTCCCTTCATCAGGGCTTCAGCCATTTCGTCCAATGTGCTCATTGTTCCTCCTTTGTTTGAGACTCCCGCAGGCCTGGAATATACAAAACCTTCGCCTGAAAGATGCAAAACGTTCCACATTAAAGAGTCTTGTCCCAGTTAATGCCAGCATTTTTTTGATTTTTTCCAGATTTATGAACGCAGACCAGAGCTTGTCTGAAAAGGTATTTCCAGACAGACCGTTGCAATGCCGCATGTTTTCTGATCCCTACTCGTATACCGAATCTCCGTAATCCGGGCGAGAAAAAGGGAAAAATCTCGCTTTTATATTGATGTTTAGTTTGCTATAAATAGGATTAGGAGATTGTTTTTTGAATGGCGAGCGTAGCTCAACTGGTTAGAGCACCAGATTGTGGTTCTGGGGGCTGCGGGTTCGAGACCCGTCGCTCGCCCCATCAGCCCGTGTGCTGTGCGGGAAAATGGAGCGCCTGTCCGCCGCTCATCCCGCAGCGCGACTCAGAGTTCCGGGGTTTCCGTTAAATGCATAGCAACAACAAGCCCGTGCGAAAATGTCATTCCTGTCTTCTGAATCTCGGCGATTATTGCTGGCTATACAAGTATCCCCGGGGGCAATGGAGGTCCGGTCGGAAGTGCCCCGCGTTTGAGAACCGGGAAGTGTACGAGGATTTCCGGGAATGGCAGAAGCAACCCGATGTCAAAACCCGCAAGGAATTGCGCAGAAATTTTTTCCGGTCCCGGAAAAGAAAAAAGATCCGCAGGATGCAGGGAAAGGCCCACTGATTCGAGATGCCAATCAAAAAGAAAAAGATTGAAAAGGCTCTGCTCGTCCAGGCAGTGCTCAGAGGAATGGACAAGAAAGAAGCCGAGGATTCGCTCCTGGAGCTTGAAAGGCTGGCGGAAACTGTCGGGGCAAAGGTCGCAGGGCGCATCACACAGAGAAGAGACAAACCCTCTCCAAGCTTCTTTATCGGCGAAGGCAAGGTGGCGGACGTTCAACTTGCATGCAGGCAGGCCAAAGCAAATATGGTGATCTTTGACAACGAACTCTCTCCGATACAGGTGAACAACCTGGACCTGTCGCTGGGCATCAAGGTTATCGACAGGACCGAACTCATTCTTCAGATATTCGCGCGGCGCGCCAGATCCGCTGAGGCCCAGATCCAGGTTGAACTTGCCCAGCTCCAGTACCTGGTATCCAGAATACCGGTCTCGAAAAAGCAACAGCGTTTCCAGGGCGGAATAGGGATGAGAGGACCCGGCGAAAGTCCGCTGCAGCTCAGAAACGAACCCATGCGCAGACGCATCAAGGATCTCAAAGGCAAACTCGAAGCGGTGCGCCGCCAGAACAGGCAGGCCCGTTCCCGGCGGCCATGGCCCCTGGTTTCGCTGGTCGGATACACCAACGCGGGCAAGTCAACGCTGCTTAACGCGTTTACTTCAGCCGAGGCCTACGTTGACGACAGGCTTTTTGCTACATTGGACACCAAGACGCGGCTTGTATACCTGGGAGACGATAAGAAGGCGCTGATGACCGACACTGTGGGGTTCATAAGGCATTTGCCTCACGGCCTTGTTGCCTCGTTCCGCTCAACACTGGAAGTTGCCGCAGAGTCTGATCTTTTGCTGATTGTGGCCGATACCGGCCACCCCCGCCTTTTTGATCATCTCACGGTGGTGGACGAAACGCTCCAAGAAATAGGAGCCCGCCATGTTCCATCGCTCCTCCTGCTGAATAAGATTGATTGTGTTGATGAGGAAGACAAGCTGGACGCTTTATTAAAGCGTTTCCCGTCGGCAATCCCCGTCTCCGCAGCGCAGGGCACGGGATTGGAAGAACTGAAACACGTATTACTGGAAAGGTTGCAGAATGTTGTACATAGTAGCTACGCCGATCGGTAATCTTGACGATATCAGTATGCGCGCTCTCAATGTTCTGCGTAAAGCGCAGGCGCTTGCCTGCGAAGACACCCGCAGGACAAGACAGCTTCTTTCGCGTTACGAGATCCCGGTTCCCGCAACCGTGGTCTCGTACAGAGAACAGACAGAGACAAAAGCGGGCCGTCGCCTTATCGAACTGCTTCAGACCGGCAAAGACGTTGCGCTATGTTCCGACAGCGGGTATCCGGGGATAAGCGATCCTGGTTACCGTATCATTTCCGAATGCGTCGAAAAAGATATTGGCATCGAAATAGTGCCGGGCGCGTCAGCCGTTCCAGTGGCGCTTCTTTACTCGGGACTGTCCACCTCCAGCTACACTTTCAAAGGCTATCCGCCCAGGAAACACGGCGCCCGGCGCAGGTTCTTCGAGGCCGAAAAAGATCTGCCGCATACACTGGTGGTATACGAATCTCCGATGCGAATCGGCCGCACGCTCGAAGACGCCTTTGAAGCCCTGGGCGACAGAAAAGCTGCTGTGTGCATCGAGCTGACAAAAAAGTTCGAAAGGATACACAGGGGCTATCTAGCCGATCTGAAAGCCGAATTTGAAAATCTGAAAGTAAAAGGTGAGGTCGTACTCGTTGTAGCCGGCAATAACCCGAAATTCGCGCGCTCTTTGACTGAAACGGAGCAAGATGGTAATATTCACCACTGAGCTTTATGAAAATCTTTTACACAACAGCATTTGTCTTTTCTTTGTGTTTATCCGGGGCAGGTGTCGCTGCAGCAGGCGACGGCCAGCCGGAAGCTGAGTCCGCCAACAGCATTAAGAAGAGCAGCGCTGACACTAGACCCGAAACAAGCGAGTCTAGTCCGGCCGGGCGGAAAAACAGACACAAGCCCATAACCATCAGCAACGAATATGTGAAAGTTCAACTTTTTATCCCTTCCTGGACTGTTGAGATCAGTGAAGAAGACCGCGAAGTGAGCATGCGGGAGATCCGTGCTATAGGGATGGGGAATAATTCGGTCGGAGGTCTGAGCACAGATACTAGAAGGGATTTGAGGGCATTGCGGCAGCGTCAAATAATGGCTGCTAGGGCAGCGCAAGCCGGCGAAACCGACGAAGACGACAAAGGCCCCGGCTTTAGCGAAGAAGCTCTTGAAGGCAATGATATGTCCCGATGGGGATGGATAGCGGAAGGTGTGCGGGAGCTTGAATTGACGGAAAAAAGCGCCCGGCAGCGGCGCACACCGTTGCGTGATTTTTCCTCCTCGCGCAGACCGCGCAGCAGGGGAGGCAAACAACCCGCGAACAGGGCCTTTGAATTCAACCGGCAGCTAAACAGTGTCGATGGCATTGATAGATAGAGCGACGCGTTTACACAAAAACAATCTGCTTCTTCCCTTTAGCAATTTCGCCTATTACCCGTGCTCCTGCTCTGTGTTGCTTTGACAGCTTCAATGCAGCTTCAACATCCTTGCTTCGGACCGCGATTACGAAACCTATCCCCATGTTGAACACTCGATACATTTCTTCGGTATCAACCCGACCTTGTTCACCGATGAATCTGAATACCGGGGGAACACGCCATGTGTCCCTGTCGATTTTCGCGCAAAGACCTTCCGGGAGCGTACGCGGAATGTTATCAACCAATCCGCCTCCGGTAATGTGTGACATGCCCCTGATTTTCACCTTGTCCATTATGGCGCTCACGACTTCAAGGTAACTCCTGTGAACCGCAAGCAACACGTCCGCCACGGTTTTCTTTGTTCCTGGAAATGTGTCGTTCACGCCGAGCCCGGCCTTTTCGAAAACGACCTTTCTGGCCAGTGAGTAGCCGTTTGTATGTAGTCCGGTGGAAGGAAAACCGATTAGTGCGTCGCCGCTGCGAACCCGGCTGCCTGTTACAATAGACTTTTTTGGAACCGAGCCTACGATGGCGCCGACCAGGTCGTACTCGCTTTCAGGATAGAGCCCCGGCATTTCGGCGGTCTCTCCGCCGAGGACGGCGCACCCGTTTGCGCGGCATGCCCTGCATATTCCGGAGACAATGTCCTTGAATACTTTACCCGTCAGCCTCGAAGTGCCGACATAATCTACAAAGAACAGGGGACGCGCGCCCTGAACCAGTATGTCGTTCACGCAGTGATTAACAAGATCCCGGCCAACGGTAGTATGCTTCCGGGCCATTACGGCGACCTTGAGTTTTGTTCCGACACCGTCGGCGCTTACCACCAGGGCGTGATCCTTGCCGGGCGAATTGAAAAGACCGCCAAAAGAGCCGGGCTTACTCAATACATTGCTGTTTTCAGTAGACTTGATCATTCGCCGCGCAGAGCGAAGGCCGTCGGTCATCTCATCGATATTTACACCGGCTTCTGCATACGCGGAACTTTTCTTTTTACGAGAGTCCTTCAAGCGTATCTCCTTATATGTCTGTCATTTTCTTTGCGCCGTCCACGTCCTGGCGTAGTTCCGGACGAAGCCGGGCAAACTGCATTGTCACGTTTTCAGGCCGAGAGCTTTGAATTTTCTGTTGACATGTTTGAAATGCTGTTCCAGATCGAAGACATGGTCAAGCTCTGCTTTGGACATGTGTTTTGTTATGTCGCTGTCTTTGTCTACAAGGGACCTGAAATCCTGTTTGCTTTTCCATGCGTTCATTGCATTGCGCTGGACCATTTCATACGCGTCCTCGCGACTTATTTTTTTGTCCGTCAACGCCAGCAGCAGTTGCTGGGAATGAATAAGCCCGTGCGTCATATTCAGATTTTCCATCATTTTGTCCGGGAACACACGCAGGCGTTTGACCAGCTTCGCGAGTTTTTTCAGCATATGGTCAAGGGCTATGGCGCTGTCCGGCAGGATGATACGTTCCACTGACGAGTGCGATATATCGCGTTCGTGCCACAATGCGACGTTTTCAAGGGCGGCGACCATGTTTCCGCGCAACAGCCTGGCCAGGCCGCTGAGCTTTTCGCCGGTTATCGGGTTTTTCTTGTGAGGCATAGCCGACGAACCTTTCTGTCCCGAACCGAAAAACTCTTCGACTTCGTGAACTTCCGTTCGTTGAAGGTGTCGCAGCTCCTGTGCCCACTTTTCGACTGAAGCCCCTGCCAGTGCGATGGCCGAGAGATATTCCGCGTGGCGGTCGCGTTGCAGGACCTGAGTCGAAAGCGCCGCCGGCCGCAGCTTCAGTTTGCGGCAGACATATTTCTCTACTGACGGATCAATATGCGCGTGGGTGCCAACTGCGCCGGAAAGCTGGCCCACAGCAACAGTCTCTCGCGCTCTCTCAAGCCGTTCAAGAGCCCTGCCGAATTCGTCATACATCAAGGCCATTTTGAGGCCAAAGGTGATCGGCTCCGCATGAATTCCGTGCGAACGCCCGATCATCGGAGTGTCTTTGTGCTTCTTTGCCTGGGCGGCCGCGGCTTTTCTTACCTCCTTTACGTCCTTAATCAGAATATCCATTGCTCTGACCATAAGTACAGACAGACTGGTATCAAGAATGTCGGAACTGGTCAGGCCTCGGTGTATATAGCGGGCGGAAGGCCCTACATATTCAGCTACATTTGTCAGGAAGGCGATCACGTCATGTTTGACGTCCTTTTCAATTTCTTCGATTCGATTGACTTCGAACTTCGCCCTCGACTTTATTCGTTTAAGATCCGCGTCGGGAATCTGCCCCATTTTGTTCATTGCTTCGCAGGCCAGAATTTCCACCTCGAGCCACGCGGCGTATTTATTCTCGTCGGTCCAGACTGCGCCCATTTCCTTTTCTGTATACCTCGGGATCATGCATGCCTCCGTTTGCGCTGAAATTGCTGCCAAGAATTAGCCCCGAATATACTTCCGGTCCCGGAAGGTGTCAACCAACACTATACCCCCTTCAACTCGCCAGATTGAAACTTCCAAAGAGCCCCGTGCCATATTAACGAAATAGAGCCGTCTAATACTCTCAACCGAAAAACTTAACCGGCGCCCTGCATCCAACCTGAATTGGTGGACCGGGGGCTCATTGACAAAGAAACATATTTTTGCGAAACATTACCTTCACCGAACCGCTGAAAGCCGGGCGACGCGCGTTTCCAGCGTCCAGTGAGGACAGCGTTGGTAGTAGAAGAAAGGAACGAAATCTATGCGAGTGATTGTGCTTAACGGCAGCCCACGTAAGAAAGGCACTGTAGCTACGTTACTGAAGCA
>CAYTRK010000017.1:0-17208 GCA_964440205.1 uncultured Victivallaceae bacterium | reverse complement strand
TCTTCTTATCTCCTTCCCTCCCACTTTCTTGCCTCCCCTCACGGCGCAAACATGTCCGGAATCGAGTATAGTCCTTTCTGGCCTTCTTTGTATCTGTAGGCAAATCAAACATGGCCAGAACCCACATACAGCGGTACCCCGAAACTAGCATTCTAAAATCCTGGGAATGTCAAGCGCGGCAGACTCCCCCCGCAAAACCCGGCCGAAAGACGCAATATAACGAGTTAACCCGACGCTTAAAGGACCAACTTCACCAGCAGTTTCTGTCTTGGCAACCAGAAGATTCAAGAACACTGCCTTGTTTGCAACAGAAAGGCCGCCTTCACCATCGCCCGTAGCTATTCTCAACAATAAATGTTTGGCACAACAGTCAACAGCCGGACGCAAAGGTTCCATTAAGTCATCGGCAAGGCAGAAGGCATTTGACCGTCCCGCATGGTGAACACCTAAAGCCGGATTAAAGCCCGCACACACAAGCGCGCGGGCAACGGCAGCCCGCACTATTGCGTAACCATAATCAAGAAAGCCATTTAATTCGTCGGTGCCTTGAGGTGTACGGCGAAAGCCATCTTCGTATTCGCATTGAAACATCTTCGACCAATACGCTCTTGCAGCCTGCGCTTCAACATTGTCAGGGTCTCCCGATTTGACTCTGCGAATCATTGCCAGAAGCGCTTGTTCTGCTTCCTTATTCCCTGTCAGGTTTCCGGCTTGTGCCCTGATTTTTGCGGAAACGATCTGTTTCCATATCCTATTTTTTGATGGTTTGCTGGCTTCAATCTGCTCTTGTATGCGCTGAACCTGTTGATGATTATCTGAATATGGCAAAAGCAATCCCAGCGGCAGATGGTCACGACCGCATACAATAGTTGCCGCCTCTTTTTGTAGCAACTCCTGCAAGGCTCCCAGTGTTATGACGGTTGAAGGATGTTCAAGAAGGACTAAACCAATATCTTCGCAGTGAAATATCCGGGTTTCTACAGTTTCATCGCCTGTTGGCTCAACAACAAGTTGCCCCATACGAACTGACACCTTGACCGCACGTTGTGAAATCTCAAGCGTCTGCTTTATCATACTATTCTTTCTTAATCATTTGCCCAGCGGACCCGCCCAATATAATCAACTTGTATTTTTTCCGCGCAAAGGGAGTTAGGATAGAATGTAATTTTTTTGCGTTGCTTGCCTGGCCTTGCATCCCTGTGATCCACAAATGTCATTTGCTGTGTTGTCATGGGACCCGACAAGAACACAAGATGTCGCCCCTTGATATCCTTAACCATTTCGCCCCATGACAAAGACATTACGAATTTTGCGGCAGGATAATCCGGATGTTCTTTTGTTATTACTTCTTCATGATTTTTCAGCCGCTTTGTTGCTTCCATCATAGTGGTGAAATACGCAATTCGTTTTACCTTTCCATCGTCACTAACCCGCTCAAAAATCGAAACATGATGCGTATTCCCGGGTTTCACATACACAGTGTTATCAAAGCCTTCTCTCAAGGGAACAACTGAGTCCTCTTTCTTAAGCACTCTGACTCTTTTAATTGGATTGCCCGAGCGCATCACCAGCGGATTCTCCGGGTCCGAAAGGATCTTCGAAATTTCTTTCTTCTCTTCTTTCTTACCTCGGCCAAAGCCAATACCATGCTGCTCAAGTCTGTTCACAACTGCTTTCTTTATTGCATCATCTCGTATCATGGGAATTTCCGCAGCCGTTAAAGCGTCAACAGGTTTTCTTATGACGTAGACACCATCTGGCTTATCCTTGCCGTCACTTACAGCTCCATATATGGTATCCTCGTGCAATCTGCCGCTGATTCTGCGTTCCGTTCGATGGGAAACGACAATACTTTCGACTTTCAGTTTTACTTCATTGCGAAAACAGTCCCACGGCTCCCTTAAAGGAAGTCTGTTTCTATCATGTCTGAATTTTAGCGCCCGAGATAGAGCGTGTAATGTTTCGCGGTCTGTTAATGCTATGATTATCGCGTCAACCGCGTGATGCCTGTGGTCATCCCTGTTCTTCCGAGTTATGTCATCCCCTAGCACGGAATGCAGCCCCCATTGCCACCTAAGCTCAGCCGTTAGCTGGCCTTTAAGCCCCATAACTTTATGTTCCTGCTGTTTCGGATAAAGCAATTTCAGAAAGGCAAGCGCGCTTCGGGCTATATAGGCCGTATCGGTTAGTTGCCTGTTGACAAACTGATCCAAATCCAGCTCCTTTTGAACAAACCTGCGATATTTCGAGTAAGGCAGCTTGTGTTTCTTTAACAACTTTCCGACACGATCCAATAGCCCTTCATATCTTTTGTCCTCATTTTGACCCAGCCATTCATAGGGCGTTCGGTCTTGTTTCTCCTGGTTCGCAGCCCTGAAGCAAACAACCTTGTTCATATAAGAATCGTCGAGGCTACGATGTCGCGGAAAAATATGGTCCACATCAGCTTCACCTCTGAGCAACTGTGAAATGCTTATTGGCTCTCCGGTATATATGCAACGTCGCTCCTGTTCTTCCCATAATAAATATCTTGTTATAGCCTCCCGAGTCGGATCGATTCCATGCTCTTCGAGTCTCGTTTTGGCGTCCTCTCGCTCCTTTTCGCGCTGCCGAATTGTCTTGTTGTATTCCTGACGCTTCTTTCGACCCATTTTCAGTGATCTGATCATTTCAACATGAATGGCGTCTGGCTTTCCATATTCGTGAATTACGGCGTTCACCAATTTTCTGGTTTCAACCAGAGACCTTATTACCACAGGGTTCAAAGGTTGCTCCACTCCTGCGGCTCCTGCTTCTGACAAAGCTGGCAGCTTCGCATAGACGGCGCGTTTCCGTTCATCGCTTCTTAAGTACCCGGCAGCGTGAATGGCGGAGTCCTCTATGTTGTTTGCCATATAGGGAAGCCCCAGCTGAAGAGGAGGAAGAAGCTTTTCAATTGCTTTCAATGAAAGATTGCCATAACCAGGAGGCAGGGTAAGTTCGGCTAATTCCTCGGCCTGTTCTGCACCTAGTCCCCATTTCGAAATTGCCTCAGAGATCAGTTCCTCTGGGTTCATTTCGTCATCGAGCAACTTTTCGACAATCGTATTCTTGTCTTCTTCAGGGAGATCATGCCACTTCCTGCCGAAATATTTCTTACCTGCCAGAATTGCGTCAGTCGTATTGCCTTTAAGCTTGGCCCTCTCCCCCTTTTCAAGATTAAACTTGCTGCTTTCGTCAAGCGACAAAAGTTTTCTAATTTGGCCAAATTGCATCTCTTTTTTTCGTGTCAAAGCTTCAATAATTTTGGGGCGTTCTTCTGCAGACAAAGTTCGCTCGCGATGATTTATGGTATCAATTAGCCTGAGATTGTTTACGTCCTGTAGAATTCTGAATATCTGCGCTCGCCTGTCGCTCAACCTGATTCTGTATTCATTCGGCTCAAGTTCGCATTTCCCAACACTTTCTTTGGGCCAAAACATCTTCCGCTGAAAGAAAATAAGACCGTGAATTCCAAATGCTTGAAGCCTGCTTTCGTCTGGCAAAAGGGGCTCTGGTTTCGCCGGAAAGTCTTGGGGTCCCACACGACCATATTTTAGTTCTTTATTGAGCAGGTTGTTGTGAAATTGTTTCTGCGCTTTCCATATTTGTTCAAACTCGTCTTCGTACATTTGTCGATGAGTATGGACATTACGAACCTGCGCATGATCATCCCTGGCAAGAATATCTGCATGATACTCTCCCAGCGTTCTGGCTCCTGCTGCCTGCATTTCCCCGCTAAGCTCACTGATCTCAGCCAGCATTCCCTGCACTTCCTTGTCTTTGCGCTCTCCCTTACGCGTTGACAAAAAGCCACGGTGTTGACTTAGATTGAGAAAAACGCGCCCTAATTCGTGTGGAGTCAATTTCTCGTCCAAAGCCTTTTTGCGCAATGCATAAGGACAGATGGCGTATAATTTGGCCTGCCCAGATGGTTCTTCCGGAAACAGACCGGCTTGCACGAGAGAATCCTTGAGAATCTTTCTTCTTCGGCGACGTCTAGCAGTCACCCGTCGCGCCATCCTAGCTTCGCGTCGTTCTGCATTTCGGGATTTTTCTTTTCCTGTATCAAAGTTGTCCACACCTGCTGGGAATACTCTGACACCACAATCCAATATTCTGGCTTCACTCTTATTAATGAGCGCCCACCCTATAGAATTTGTCCCTATGTCCAAGCCTAAGACTGTTTCCTTCATAGAATAGAACCTCCTTGATTAGCGTAACGAACACACTATTGCAGCGCTTAGATCCTACTTTTATCAAGAGCTTGTGACAAGAACACAAGTCAAAACACAGCAAAAAACTCTTGCATCCTTCAGTCAGAGTAAGTATATTGGTAGTAGGTTGTAGCAGACCTTAGCTTGTGAACTTTCCGTAATAAAAAGAAAGATTTGCAGGCACTGTCCTACGGGACATCCCGGCGCCGACGTTTTACGTCGGCGCCTTTTTTATCTTCAAAGCATCATTTTCAATTTTAAGGGGACGCACAATCTATTTTTCAGCACCTCTCTTTTTGTTCAAGCGAGGGCCGAGATTGATTTCGAGGATGCCAGACAACAGGTCCGGGATAGGCATGGTTGGGAGGTGCCGGGTCATCAACAGCAAATCAGAAATCAGATTTGTCTTTTTCCAAAAAAAAACGTCATATTTCGGGGATGACTGTCAGTCTTTAGCAGGAAAGGGAAATTAATGGAGCAACGGGAAAGAGATTGTCGGCTTGTCAGCGCTGTTGTCGGAGGCGATCAAAAGGCTTTTGCTGAATTATGCCGGATTTATTACGAGCCTCTGAGACGCTTTGTCGGGGCTCGCATGGTTTATACTGATATGGTGGATGATGTTGTTCAGATCGCTTTCATGCGGGTCCATAAAATCCTGCCTGAACACGATGCCGATACGCCATTCTGGCCGTTTTTGCAGCAAGTCGCCCGGCTTGTGGTATACGAGGAATTGCGCCGGGCAAAACGATTTCCCTCACGTCAAACAGACCCCGTTCTGGAAGTAATGGCCGAGCGCAATGCCGATTATATGGATCAGAATATGGACGGCATGCTGGATTCCCGCCTCAAAACGCTTGAGGCGTGTCTTTCTGAACTGAACAAAACCGCCAGAACGATTTTTTATAAGATCTATTCCGAATGCCGCAAAATCAAAGAAGTGGCAAGAGAAGCCAATCTTACGCCGAATACGTTGTCTGCCCGTCTCTACAGATGGAAAAAAGATCTGGCAACCTGCATTGAACGCAACACAGGGGAGCAAGCGCTTTGAGTAGCAAGCCGAACATTAACACGCTGATGATAAGGTATATGAGCGGAACAGCGACCGCGGAAGAGAAGAAACGATTGAGTAGCCGCTTGCGCGAGGAGACACAAGAAGCCCGGGATGCCCGGCGCGTCCTTGACGTGCATCTCAAGCTCAACGTCCTGCTTGGCCCGGAACGTGGAGCTGACGCTACGGCTGACATGGTGATCGACGAGAGCTGTGCCGGTCAAAAAGCGGAAAGAACCTCGCCGCAACGGGAACGAATATTGCGCTTTACCTGGAGAAGAACTCTTTCGGCTGCGGCAACGCTTCTGGCTGTGCTGGGAATATGGGCTATGCTGGGACCATTATCGACAACCAGAGATGTCCGAGCTGTCAGCGCGACCGGCCACCCGGAAAACAAGGGCTCAGAATGGCAGACCGACGCCAATTCCTCCGTTCACCTTGAATACAAAGATGGAAGCGATGTTTGCGTGGGCCCTGACACGCGCGCACGTGTCGGACTGAACGCAGCAGGCAGAAAATCAATCGAACAGATGTCAGGCAGTCTCTATCTTCGAATGGCTCAACAGGAAAAGCCCTTCCGGGTTAAGGTCGGATCGGCTGAGTTGGAAGTTAAAGGAACGCGTTTTCTTTCTCGCGCCGATGATAAACAGTTGTCGGATGTGTGGTTGACGGAAGGATCACTGGACGTTAAGACAAAGTGGGCATCGGTCACGCTCCGGCCCCGTCAAAGAGCTATATCCGCCGGGAACTCGAACCCCGACGCTCCTCACCCCTTGCTGCACGTGTCTACTTTTGACAGAACCGACATGGACGGCCTGGAGCTTGACTGGCTATCTTCCCTTGATTTCGACCGGGATAGAAAAATGCTCAGAGAGCCGGCGCCCTTTAAGCCGCTGTCCGGTGGTTCAGTTAATCTGGATGAGTACTCAGTTGCACTGGGACGCTGGACAATTCGGCGCAAATCCGGAGAAGTTATACTTGCGAAGGAAAACACCGGCCGCGGCTTGATTCTCTTCGGTAAGCCGAAATGGAAACATGGCCGCATCTCTTGCAAGTTCCGCTTTGCAGGCGAGCCTTCTTCATCAACCAAGCTCGTGATGGGGCTTTATTATTTCAACCGTTATTCAGTTGACATCAAAGGCGACGAACCAACGGCATGGAATTATACGGGCAACAAGAAAACTCGTCTATGGGAGCCCGGCTCGCCATGGTCCGCCGACGTTTTCGACATACTGGGTGTTTCCGTCGATGATCTCGACATTCACAATGATCTGAAGAGCGAATGGTGGCAGATGGAATTGCGTTTCCAAATGAAAAAGAACAACCGTTCCGTAATGGATTACTTTGCCGTATGGCCTGTGAACAAACCTGATGAGCGAAAGAACGCTTTTGCGCCGGGTCGCGGCGTAGTTCGCACGCCTGATAACTCGGCTGTGAAGCGGCGAAATCGGGCCGGACTGGCTATCCAGGCCGATGGTTCCGCGATAGAGATCAAGGATCTGAAAGTGAAAGGAGAATAATGAAACTTGCGAGGATTTTAGTTCTGGGTTTTGGTTTGTTCTATATCGGTTTTGGTTTGTGCTTTGCAGTTTTACCGGTAAGGTTTTTTGCGATGTCAACTGATGAGATTTTGAGAAGCCCCGCCGGTATTTCTGAAATCCGGGCAGTTTATGGCGGCTTGGGCATTGGCGTGGGAATCTGGATGTTGTTCTGTTTGCGGGAGAATCTAAGACTTGGGCTTGTCGGTCTGGTCGCCACCTCGGGAAGCATTGCCTTGTTTCGAGCTGTAGGCCTGATTTTCGATGGCGCCCCCGAGCCTGCCGGAACGCTTTTTCTGTTTTCCGAAGCCGCGATTGTTCTGGTCGCGGCCATAGGCCTTCGATCGCTCCGTCGCGACAGCAGCACCTCACGGTCAGAGCCGCGCCTGAACTCTGAACCCCGAACCCTGAACGCTCCCATCCGAAAGGCTTTTCGGATAGGAACTAGCTAACCCGCATATCTCACAGGATTCCTGCTGAGAGCGCGGATAGCGCCACTGCGAGGTGACGAATTGGCAAGCCGCCAGATTGCAGTATGTCTATACGGCTGCTCCGGCGTTTCACCAATTTGCCCCCCTCCGCAGCGGCGCTTTGCATGCTCTCGCTAAGAAATTCTGTGAGATATGCGGGTTAATACCGAAAGAAATCCACATGCCAGGGATGACGAATATTGTAGCCAAGATCCATCATGCAGAGAAAACCGCACTTTTCACATTCCCGGGAAGGGAACTGGCCATATTCTTTTTTCCCTTTTTCCCAGAGTGTCTCAACTGAATCCTTGAGCAGGCTTCCCGCTACCCGATTTCTGAAGTACTGACACGGGTAAAGCAAATCCCCTTTCCAGGTAACGCTCATGGCTATTTTTGGAAGACAAGTCGCAAAACCCGAAGCGGTGTACCTGCCGGGCTGATTAAACAGCCTGACACCTTTAAACTCTTTGCTGATTCGTGCCATAAATTCATTGAACCATTCGAGGTCAGAAACCTTCCCGTTCTCCCGAACCGGTTGGAAGGTGCAGAGAAAATCGTTTTTTCTGAGATAAGACAGGAATGGCCTCATTTCTTCAAAAGGGTCGTCTTTCGCCACTGTTGCTATAAACATAAAGGACTGATTGTGCTTCTGTTTCAGTTCCTCGGCATTTCGCAGAACTTTTTTCATGGCCGGCCCGTATTCCCGCCGACGTGTTAAATCATAACTGATGTTAATCACGTCAAAGGATAATGTTGTATCCAGGTTTTTCTTGAGCAAGGTTCCATTAGTGACGGTTTCAAGAGACGAAAATTCCTTTTGCTTTGCATACGCAACAATTTCATCAAAATCAGGATGTACAAAAGGCTCTCCGCCATACAGTGAGATTGCATGACTCGACTTTCTGATTTCATCCAGAACGCGGCAGATCTGGTCTGTAGTCAAGCCTTGCGCATGACTTCCTTCAGGGTAATTCTCCGGTTCATTGGCAATATAGCAATAGGAACACTTCAGATTGCACGCCATGGTTATTTCAAAAAAGGTCACCAGGGCTTTTTCCGGTTCCTTTTTCAACCACACCCGTCCTGTGTCGGATAATACTTTGGTTACGGCGGACAACGTCTTCATGCGCGGCTCCTTTCAATCTCTATCTGGTGTTTGCAGGTTCAATTATCGGATTTTCCATCCCCATTTCCTCGCAAAACGATAAAATCAAAGAAGGAGAACTCGCTTGCGCATATGTCACTGAGCCTTGATTTTTCGAGAAACCGCCTGATTTCATTCTGAGTCAAACTGGCCTGTAGAGATTCAGCGCTCTCTTTGGCTTGAACGGCCGTGTAACGCAGAAAGACGCGAGAAAAAAGCGCTTGAAACTTTATCACCCATGGAGCATGACGCAGAAGATCACGTATGATAATTGCCCCTTGTCTTCCGGCCAGCCTGGCTGTTTCGTTGAACAGGAAAATTGGTTCCGGGAGGTGATGGATTACAAAATTAGAATAGACCAGATCAAAAGAGGCATCATCAAAAGGCGTCCTTTTTACGTCACCTTTTATAAAACTGATATTATCCAGCTTCTTTTCCGCGGCATTGGTTCTTGCAAGATTGAGCATTGTGTCCGACATGTCCATTCCGATGATTTTCATGTCGGGGTATTTCGAAGCCAGCCTGATGGCAACCTGCCCGGGACCACACCCCAGATCCAGCGCCCGGCCACCTTTGAGGTCTAATTTATCAATTGTATCAAAAAGGGGCTGATACAGGAATTTGCTCTGACGAGTGGCAAGCGCATTGTACGCTTCAGCCTCAAAGTTATCTTCCATGGCTTCGGGCTCTAGAATACGGCTCTTTTGAGAAGAAAAAAGGCCATTAAAGGGTTTCATGATATTGATCAGACTCAGCGTAAGTGACTGATTTGTTATACCGTTCAAAATACTCACCTCTTCCATTCTCTGGTTATATCCGTGGCTTTCTTATGCTCTAATGGCGCGGGGACGTCGTACTATGTCAAAAAAAAATAAAAAAAGTGACATACCGCCGTCCCTGGCGTCATGATAACCATGAAGGAGCAAAAGAAATTGGATATACAAGGGCTCAAAGGCAGGGATAAAGCGCTCAAGGAGGCTGTTAAGCACCGTGATGCCTTCTTAACACAGGCTTACGTCATGCTCAGAAATTGGGCTGAAGCCGAGGACGTGGTGCAGGAGGCATTCCTTGTTGTTGTCGACAAGTGGGAAACATTTAAAGAAGGCACCTCGATCTTTGCATGGGTAAAGCAGATAGTCAGATACAAAGCGTTGGAGGCTATCCGGCGGAGGGGCAGAGAAAAGCCCACCGATGAAACGAAACTGCAGCATATCCTTGTCGATTCAATGGACGCGTTTCTTGTTGTTGAGAAAGCAGAACACCAAAAACGGCTAACAGAGGCGCTGCAACATTGTATCTCCCTGCTGGGAAACACTGCTTTAAAGATTCTTGTCGGATTTTACTGGCGTGCAGAAACCTGTGAGACCATGTCCAGAACACTAAACAGGAGTTCCAATTCCATTCGTCTTATGCTCTCCAGGACCAGGCGGCAGTTGCAGCAATGTCTCTCACGCACACTGCAACCTACGGAAATGAAATCATGAAAAAAGAATTATTCGAAAAATTCATGGTGAAACGGTTATCGCCCGAGGAGAGAAGGGAGCTTCTCAATGAACTCTCTGGAAATGAAGAGGAGCGTTCGGCATTTGTGGATTTCGCGCTGGAATGGACGGCAACAGCTACCGTAGCGCACAAGGTATACGAGGTGCGCAAACAAGAACAACTTCTGGCCGCGCCCCGAAAACCTTCTGCCAGTCGTCGTTTCTGGATTCCGCTTGCTGCAGCCGCAACGGTCCTGATTGTCGCGGGGGTATATTTATTACATGACCAGGGGGCAGTTGATCCAATGCCGCAGGGTCTGGTCAGGGTCGAAAAACAAATTGGTGACGTGTCCGTAAATGAGGACGTGTGGGAAACTGCTTCATCGTCATACTGTAGGCTGGCTTATCCGGATGAAACACGCCTGATGCTTGATGAAGAATCCAGGGCTGCTTTGTCGACGGATCCGGCCACGAAAGGCAAACTCATCGAACATGAGAACGGCCGGATCTATCTGGCCGCTACTCGACAGGCCAGAACTTTAACCGTTAATTCCGGCAATATGATCATAAATATTCAGGGAACTGAACTGCTTTTCGATCGCAAGGCCCAACCTTACACCTATCTTTTGTCCGGACGCGCTTCGATCAGAGGCGGAGAAAGTTCCACCTGGCTCAATCCCGGACAGATGGCGAGACTGGAACCCTCGTTCGAGGGCCCGAGACTGGTTGTAATAACCGAGCCTGTGGCAAGAGAGAACATATCCTGGCTGAATCGTCTGGATGTTGATATCGGGGCCTTACGTAAAGAGGCCGGAACATCTGATACACTCGGATTGGTAAATGGGGTAAACTACGATTCCTTCAGAATTGTGTCTGGTTCCTGGCTGATCCGACAGACTAATACCGGTATCGGGGTGGATCAGAACAGCCTTAAAATAGCAGCCATTATCTTTGGTCCTCGCAATTGGCTTGAGGGTGAAGTATCCTACGAATACAGGGTTCTCTCGAAAAAATCTTCTAAATCCACTTCAGGGGTGACTTTTGATTACGAAGAAGGCAGGGATTTCTTCGGGCTTTACAGTTCCGGGAATCAATTCGCGGCCAAGGGAGAGTGGGTGCATGTTGTAATGAAGTTCAAATTGGATAAAAAAGCCAATGCTATGCGAGTCAACAAGATACTGGTCAGCAACGTGGCCCGGCCCGAGGTCAATGGCACATTCAGCCTTACTCAGGGACCGTGGAACTCAAAAAAGAAGACGCGCGGACCTTGCGCAATTGGCCTGGAAACCCGCGGCTGCACTGTCAAGTTCCGCAACATAGTCTTCAAGGCTGCGAACGCCAAATAGCCCGCATTATCTCACAAAATTCCTGTTGCGAGCGCGGATAGCGCCACTGCGACGGCAAAAAAGAAACTCCTGGAGTTCGCTGTCAAGTTGATCAAGGAAGTATCTGCTGCATGCACGCGTTCGAACAATACGTCTCTTCCGGAAAATTTCCACAATTTTTGACACACCAACGCCAGTTTCGTCATTAAAGGGTAAAAAAGGAGTAAATATGCGCAAAGGGCTTCAAGTTATTGAAACATCAGCATCAGGTCAATCGGAGTTTTTTCACCAGAGGCGCGTTAATAGATCAGGATAAACAACAAAAAAGATGAATAAATTTCGTCATATTCTGCTGTCCAATGTCAGTCTCATAGTGAGAACGGAAATATAGTTGTAAATCAAAATGGAGCAAAAACATGAGAAATAACGAAAAGGTGCTTAATTCATGGCGGATTTCGTGGACGGAAAACGGGGAAATGCTTGCCCGCAAGGCTCATAACGCTTCCGTAGCCGTAAAGCCGGCTTCCGAAAATTATTCTATTATATCAAATCTCGTTTCGTTAAACGGCCTGGCTCAATGGTTCGGAAGAATTTCTTCTACCTTCCGACAACCAGTCCTCGCACCCCGGTATGCTAGAGAAACTACTAACCGCGCCAGGTAGTTATGAAAGAAACGGGCCATCACGACACAATCCACGGGATACTGAAACACAGGGCTGAAGCCACACCGGACAAAGAGGGGTTTTACGCGCTCGAAAACGATAGATGGCAAGGATATACCTGGAAAGAAATTGAGACAGCAACCCTGGCTGCCGCCGGTTTTATCACCCGCAGCGGCATTCAGCCCGGAGACCGTGTCGGCATTATGGCGACCACTCGACTTGAATGGATGATATCTGAATGGGCTATCCTGTCAGCCGGCGCTGTAGTGGTTGGCATTGATGCCCATGCCCCTGAGGAACATGTCAGCCATGTCATGAAACATGCAAATATTCGCGGTTTGATTGTTGACAGCGAATCATCCCTGAATAAAACCCCAACGTCGATGAGACAATCTTTCCGCTTTATTGCGACAATGGATGATTGTCATGCTAAGAACAACGACGCTCCTATCCATGTCTGGCAAGATTTTGTGGGCTCTTCGGTTCGCGGATCGGCTGTCAATCTGCCGCCTGTGACGGCAGATTCCATGGCAACTCTCATTTATACATCCGGAACAACCGGCACGCCAAAGGCTATTCCCTATACACATTCCCAACTGTTGTCTGCATGCAACGCTATCTGCGATCTGTTTCCGGAAACCGAATCAACTGACCGGTCCGTCTGCTGGTTGCCCATGGCGCACTTGTTTCAACGCATGATGAACCTGGTGGCGGTGGCCAAAGGCTCGCCCATCTACTTCAATGACGACCCTCGGCGACTTGCGGATAATCTTCGAACAATCAGGCCTGCGGTACTGATCGGCGTGCCGCGTCTCTTCGAAAAAATTCACGAGAACTATCAGCAACGCATATCTAAAGCGCCGCGTCCGCTCAGGGGAATCATCTCGCCAATTGCTAGACTTATGGTCAAACGCGCATTGGGCGGCAGACTCAAGTTCATGCTGACAGGTTCAGCGCCATGCCCTTTGCCGACGCTGGCCTTTTTTGACAAGGTCGGATTGCCTTTGTTTGAAGCCTACGGCATCAGCGAAAATGCCATACCTATGGCCGTCAATCGTTTCGACGCGCGCCGCAGCGGTTCTGTCGGCCGACCGCTTTTGCAGAATGAGATACGGTTCGCGGATGACAATGAAATACTCGTACGGGGTCCGGGTGTCTTTGCCGGGTATGAAAAGGATGGAGATAAGAGAGATTATTTCACGCCGGATGGATTCTACAAGACAGGTGACTACGGGTTTCTGGATGATGATGGATATCTCTTCCTGAAGGGACGCAAATCTGATCTGATTAAAACCTCAACAGGCCGCAGAATATCTCCAGCCAAAATCGAGAGACTGATCGAACAGCGACCTTGTTTCGAGCATGCCGTGGTTATAGGACGCGGCAGAAAACACCTCGCCGCTTTGCTCACGCTGAATATCCCGTGGCTGCGTTCGGTGTACAATACATTCGGAAAAGAAGACATACCTACAGAGCGCGTAAAAGATTTGCCAGAGCTTCAGAAAAGAATTCTTAATGAAATAGACATGGTCAACAGGACTTTGCCGCCGCACGAACAGATTTACAGTTTCAGCATTCTATCTTCAGGTTTCTCAATGGAAGCAGGAGAATTGACGCCTACACTCAAAGTCAAGCGCAAGGCAGTGGAAGACAGGCACAAAGAACTTATTAATCTTATATACGCTCACGGTTCAAGACCGGGCGAATGTTGAGGTCTATTCATGGAAGCATCAACAGCTGTAGCATTTTCCGAACCGCGCAAACCGGCGCAATGGCAAAGGCCGCACATATTGAGGAGATCAACGCGATTACCAATGGAATACAGTTTTGAATCGAATGGCCGCTGCAACGTTCGTGTCGCGGCCACTATAGAGGAACGCAAACGCATATGGACCATGGTCTATCAGGTATACGCCCGCAGCGGTTACGCTAAACCGGATGAAGGCGGCTTATGGTACAGTAAATATGACGCCATACCAAACGCTTATCCGCTCATGGTCGAGCGCGACAAAGAGCTGCTGGCAAGCTTGACTGTGCTTCCCGATTCAGAAATCGGGCTCGCCGCCGATATTCTTTACAAGCGCGAGATTGACGCACTGCGCCAGGCTGGTCGACACCCATGTGAAATAATCAGCATGGCTTCAAAAGAAAAAAATCTTCGACATGGCGCGGAGATCGTCAAACACATTTTCAAACTCGGTTATCTGGTTGCTTCCAGGATACTGCAATGCACTGATTTTCTCATCACGGTCAATCCGAGACACGCAAGATTTTATGAACGAACCCTTCTGATGGAACGATTAGGCAAAGTCAGGGAATATGGAAAAGTCGGCGGAGCTCCCGCTGTACTGATGCGGCTGGATTTGAAAACAGCGGAAGATAGATACAGAACCCGTTATGGTGATCGTGATGGCAGCTTCTACCGCTTCTTTGTGGACCAAGAAACGGAGCCGGGCTGGATAGCTTTGCTAAAATCACAGCACAGGGCACTGGACAAACAAGCTTTGGAACGCTATTTTTCCGAGAGTCATATTGATCTGCAGAAACTGCGGGATTCAACGCCTGAAGCCATTTGCCAGTAGCGTTTGCGTCAAGGGGGATTATGGGACGGGTCTTGATTACAGGAAGCACCGGGGTTGTCGGAAGCGCATTGATTCCCTGTCTGCTGCGTGAACAGAACCATGACCTTGTGCTGCTTATACGGGCTTCAGACTCAAAGGCTCTGCAGGAACGTTTTGAAACACTGCTGAAATACTGGCGCGCAGATTCTACATGGCGCCGGGATCAGGAGGATCGCCTGATCCCGATTATTGGCGACATCACGTTGCCGCGCCTCGGAATGGATCAGAGCGCTGTTAAAGCCCTGTTGCCGGATTTATGCCGCATCGTTCATGCCGCCGCAAATGTAAAGATGAATCTTTCGCTGCAGGCTGCCCGCGATATTTCCGTGAGTTCCGTTAGAGAAATTCTTGCTCTCGCCGATCAAGCGAAACCGGCGGTGAAGATTGATTATGTCAGCACGATGGGAGTCGCCGGCCGAATGCAGGGCGATATTCCGGAAACACGACTCGAAACGCGTTGCGATTACCACAATACTTACGAGGAGGCGAAGGCAGAAGCTGAAACGCTGGTGTTTAACGCAATGGATAAGGGATTACAGGCTACCATCTATCGGCCCAGCATGATTACCGGTGATTCACAGACAGGTAGAACGATTCATTTTCAGATTTTTCATCACTTGAGTTACTTTTTTTCCGGCGCTGTTTCAGGGGGATGGCTGCCGCGACTGAGTGATGTGCGCCTCGATCTTACGCCCTCAGATTATGTTGCAGAAGCAATTGCCCGCGCGGGGAGCCGGCGTGAGTCATATGGCAAGGTTCTGCATCTTACATCCGGAAGCGGACACGGGACCGGCGTTGATGAACTTGGCGAGCGCCTCCGCGCAGCTCTTTTTCGCAACGGCGCGCGGCTCCCGAAAATCCGAAAAATCCCGCTGTCAGTTTTCCGCGGAGGCCTTGCCGCCGCAAAACCCTTCCTGCCCGGGCATGTCCGACGACGAATGGCGTTATTGCCGATCGCATTCGAATACCTTCAAGACAAGCAGGATTTCGTCAATGATCAGTCTGTTCCATTTCTGGATTCGATGGGCGTAAATTGGCCCGATCCTGCTGATTACGTTGACAAGTCTCTGGAGTATTTCGCGGAATACGGGCCGGGAAAGAAGTCAAAATGAACCACAAAGCAAAAAGGAAATTCTGATGCCGCCGACAGCCGCACAGATTGTTCGTGAAGCAAAGCTTTTCACATTCTATGCCCGTAATATATGGCCTTTGCATCGGCTAGTGGTTCGAAAACATCTTGCTTCAAGGTGTCGGAATTGCATGGCTTCTGAGCATTTCACTTCTCTGGATGAGCATGGCTGGTGCCCGGCTTGTCGGGACCGGAAAAATAGCGCTACAGACCCTCCAGGCACCGATATGGAAGAAGATTTGAACAATGTATTGTGGGCTCATCAGGGTCGCGGACATCGATTTGACGCCCTTGTCTTATTCAGTGGCGGCAAAGACAGCACATACATGATTCATCGTATTCAGCAGATCTGTCCCGGGTTGCGCATTCTGGCGCTGACTATGGACAACACTTTCATGAGTCCTGTAGCCCGAAGGAACGTGGACGAACTGGTTCCCAAGCTGGGTGTTGCTCATATGTGGTATCGGCCGGCAGAAAGCTTTATGGTTAAACTCTTCCGGTATGGATTGACGCATTTAAATGAAGCAGGATGCTACGGCACCGTGGATTTCAGTGACGGGGAGTTCACGCTGGATACAGCCCGAAACACCGCCGAAGCGCTGGATATACCTTTAATTTTGTGCGGCTACTCGCGGTACCAGGTTGAAGACGGACTGAAGTTGTCTTCTTTTGAAAGTCCTGCTGAGCGGGAACAACAGGCGAGAGAAAATGTAGCCGGTATTCCGCTTGACAATATCTTTGAAAAAGACGAACAGGCCGCATGGTGGCAAGGCGCCAAATGCGGTTGCGCACCGCGGCTTCTGTTCCCTTTGTATGCCTGGAGTTCATCCGAGAATTCCGTTTTGCGCTATGTCCGGGAACGCGGACTGCTTCCGGATACCGCCCGTCACCCCATGGTTACTAACCATCAGTTGATACCCCTGTTGGGCGCGGTTGATGTGCACCGCCGGGGATATACAAGCTTTGAACCGGAATTCTGCCGGATGGTGCGCGACGGCAAGATGGACAAAGAAGCATGGCGGCCGGTTTTCGAGATGGCCGAGTATGCTTCAAAAACCGGAGCGTTTGTTCGCCGATCCGTTGTGGAAGGTTTGCGCCGCTTGAACCTGAGGCCTGAGGACGTAGGGCTGCCGGCTATTTATCAATTATGATTTACATTGGTTCCCGGAACAGAGTTTCCGTAAGCAATCCTGTGAGAACTGAGCCTTCGCGCCGAGTTTACCGTATCTACTGCGTCCAAGCGGGTTAACCACAGCTCAACTCGCTGGGCCTTGTAGCTGCGGTAAAATCGGCGTGTGAATAGATCAGGTCAGAATGCCTCAGATTCCGATTAACTCGCATATTTCACAGAATTTCGTGGTGAGAGCGTGGAGAGCGCGGCTGCGACGGCGCAAATTATAATTGCAGCCTTTGAATATCGCTGGAATTGCTGTTAAACTGTCAGAAATCATGTACTCGCATAGTGAAATACTTCTGGCTTTTTCTCTTACTGCCCTTGCTGGACTGGCAACGGGGGTTGGCAGCGCAATAGCTTTTTTCTCACGAAGATCGAATA
>CAYTRK010000016.1:0-17857 GCA_964440205.1 uncultured Victivallaceae bacterium | reverse complement strand
CCCCCGCAGCAGCACTCTCCACGCTCTCGCTACGAAATTCTGTGAGATATGTGGGTTAAGACTCGGAAAGGCAGTTGATGGGCGATCAATTTCAACCACGTTGGCAGCAATTTCAATTATGAGAAGAGTAAATGTGCGGGGGCGCGCGCATTTGGAAAGCGGAAATAGTTGGATTGCTGGAGGGTCGCACACATTGCTTGCTAGGTGGTTCAAATTCTGCTTACATATGAAGATGAATTACACATCATCCGCTTGAGGCGGCAGGGGAAGGGGAAATGGCTCTAAAGCTTAATATACTCAAACTGACCGAGCATGGCAGTGTGGCGGAAATCCGGCAGGATGTTGTTCATGTCACCGGGCTGACTAACTGTATGCGCGGACAGCTTGTAAACATAGGCGATGCTGCAAGAGGATTGATTGTCGGTTTTGATGGCGATTATGTTCTGGTTCTTGCGGTGGAAACGCGTAAGACAATCAAGCCCGGGGACGAAGTGCACACTTCGATAGACGAGTTCCGCATACCTGTCGGGGAGGCATTTATCGGAAGGCAGGTAAACGCTCTGGCCGAACCCACCGACGGGAAGGGACCGATAAAAGAAGTTGCGGATTATCCGATATTCAACAAGGCCCCCGGTGTGCTCGAAAGAATACCATTGAAAGAAGTTCTTGAGACTGGCACGAAGATCGTTGATATGACTCTTCCGGTAGGCAAGGGACAGAGGATGCTGTTGCTGGGCGACAGGATGACGGGTAAGACGACGGTGGGGGTTGACGCCATCATAAACCAGAAGGGTAAGGACGTAATCTGTATTTACGCGAGTATCGGCAAAAGCGAGGCTTCCCTTAACAAGGTCTGTGAAATCTTCGGCAGGTTCAATGTGTGGGAATACGGAATAGTTGTTACTGCAACTGCATCAGATTCAATGGGGCAGCAGTATTTATGCCCGTACGTCGCTGCAAGCCTGGGCGAATATTTTATGCATGAAAAGGGGCGGGACGTGCTGGTTGTTTTTGACGATCTCACGAAGCATGCCTGGGCCTACAGGCAGCTTTCTCTTTTGCTTGAGCGGGCGCCCGGGCGGGATGCTTATCCGGGCGACATCTTTTATATTCATTCGCAACTGGTGGAGCGAGCCGGAAAACTCAAGCCGGAACACGGCAGCGGCTCAATGACGCACCTGCCCATCGTTGAGACCCTGGAAGGGGATTTTGCCGGTTACATACCTTCTAACATAATTTCAATGACCGACGGGCAGATATATTTGAACTCAACGCTTTTCGGGGAAGGATTCAAGCCCGCTATTGACATGGGGCTTTCCGTCTCCCGTATCGGCAGCAAGGTGCAGTGGCCGGCCATAAAGAAGCCGGCTTCGAAGCTGAAGATGAACTACATACGCCACAAGGAACTTGAAAAGATGACCAGGATCAAGGCCGGGGTTTCCAGCGAGGTGGAAGAGAAGCTTAGAGTGGGCCGCTGCCTTGAAGAGTTTCTCAAGCAGGGCGAGAACAAGCCTGTTGCCATGGAAGACCAGGCTTTGATTCTATTCGGCCTTGAAAACGGTATTCTTGACGGTATCGAAGCGCCCGATGTAAGGGAAAGGCTCAATCGGTGGTTGAGTCACGCGCATAGAAACAGACCGGAAATTATGGAAAAACTCGCCGAATCCAGGACAATCACCGATGAAATCAAGGAGGCGCTGGATGAGCAGCTTACCAGGTTCAATGATTCCGCTGTTTAAGATGCAGGTGGAAGAGAAGGGCAGGATCAAAGATATCAAGGAGATTATTGTCCGTATCGAGGGCCTGCCAACCTGTCTTAATGGGCAGATTGTTGATCTTGGCGACGGGGTGCGGGGAATAATAATGGGGTATGACGAGGAGGAAGTTCTGGCGCTGGCGCTGGGAGATACAAGCAAGCTCAAGATGGGTAAGGAAGTTATCGGAGTCAGCGAGCCTTTCAAGGTGCCGGTCGGCTTCGGGTGTCTGGGCAGAATGGTTTCGGCGATGGGTACGCCCATCGACAATGCAGGTGAGATTGATACCGACGAATTGCTGCCCGTGTTTCATGACTCTCCGCCGATCATCAATCGCGCCACAATTGACGAGTTTCTGCCGATGGGCAGCAAGATTGTGGATATGCTTATACCGATAGCTAAAGGCCAGCGGCAGTTGATACTCGGGGACCGGATGACCGGGAAGACGGCCATAGCTCTTGATTCTATTCTGAATCAGAAGGACAGAGACATGGTATGCGTGTACTGTTGTATTGGCAAGTCGCTTTCCGCGCTGCAGAAAGCGGCAGGACGTTTCCATGATTTCGGCGGGCTGAATTATACTGTGGTGGTTGCCGCCACCGATAACGCGCCCGCGGGGGAGCAGTATATATGTCCGTTCTCCGCGGCTTCGATAGCGGAGTATTTTGCGTCAAGGGGCAAGGATGTTCTGGTTGTTTTTGACGATCTCACAAAGCATGCCTGGGCCTACCGACAGCTTTCCCTGCTCCTGGAACGCCCGCCAGGTCGGGAGGCCTATCCGGGCGACATTTTTTATGTTCAGACTCAGCTCATGGAAAGGGCGGGGAAATTCAACGAGAAGAATGGCGGCGGTTCCATGACCTTCCTCGGGATAGCCGAAACCCTTCAGAATGATTTGACCGGTTATATTCCTTCTAATCTTTCATCCATGTGTGATGGCCAGATATGCCTGGACAGCGGGGCTTTTGCCGAAGGCATGAGGCCGGCGGTTGATATAATGGTTTCGCTTTCCATTCTGGGCGGCAGAACCCAGCCGCCGATACTCAAGGAGTTGAGTCGGCCGCTCAGATCGGATTATGCAAGATACACGGAAATTGTTAAATTGAGCAAATTGTCATCGGGACTTTCCGATGAGGCTGCTCTAACGGTCAAGAAGGGCGAGGTTATTCAGGCTGTATTTCAGCAGGGAGAAAACCGGCCAGCATCGATTGCCGAAGAGGTGTTGCTTCTGTTTGCGGTTCGGGACGGAGTTCTTCTCGACGTTGAGCAGCAGGAGCGGGCGGAATTCTGCCGTGAGATATTCGGGTATGCCCAAAGCCGCAGCCCCGACCTGTTGAGAGAGATAGAAGATTTGAGGGAACTGAATAGTTCAATAGAAGACGGAGTCGGGAGTGTTATTGAATCATACTTTGCAGAAAAGCAATGAACGTGACGATTTTAACGCCGAAGCATGTGTTGTACGAAGGGCAGGCAAAGAGTGTTTTTCTGCCGGGAGATCTTGCAGAGTTCGAGCTTAATGACTACCACGCTCCGATTGTCAGTCTGCTGCGGCCAGGAAGCGTGGTTGTAGACTGGGATAACGTGATCCCCATAAAGAAGGGGATGGTGAAGTTTAATGATAATGACTGCATGATAATTGTAGAGGAGTAGAACGGAGATGTTGAAATTTGGCAGCATTGCAGTTGTTGTGTTTATGTTTTATGTTAAACAGGGTGTTAAACGAAGCGGTTTCTTTGATGAGGATGCGGGATTTTGACGGGTCAGGGGGTTATTGTTGGACAAATTTCTGATATTTCTTGTCATGTTTGTGACAATTATCGGCCCGTCTGCGGTAATAGCGGCAATCGGTTATGCGAGTATAAGGGCGCTGGGCAGAAACCCGTCGGCCGCCCCTAAGATACTTCAGGCGATGATTATTGCCCTTATTTTTGCGGAAGCAATAGCGGTTATAGCTTTATTGATTTTATTTCAGCTTTTCGGGAGAGGGTAGACGGGGAAGTAAGGAGCAGACCCGTGAAGGGTTTTAACAGAAGAAAAAAAAGGAATGGAGCAATTGTGTTATGCCGCCACTTGTAGAGACACTTATTCCGATAATAATAGCGCATATAGTAATTCTGGTAGTCGTTATCGTTGTGGTCAAGCGCCTGCTTCTGAGCGACACGATGAATGCCGTTAATCGCATCAAACAGGTTGAGTCCGAAGTCAGGAAACGAGAAGAAGGCATTCGCCAGGAAATAGCGGAGCACGAGAAAGAATTGGAGAAAAAGAAAGAGGAATCCCGACAGGAACTCGAAAGGGAAAGAGAAGAATCGCAGAAGAAAGTTGCCCAGGATCGCGACAAGATTGTAGCCGAGGCGAACCAGGAGCGAGACAGGATCATTGAAGAGGCAAAACGGAATCAACAGCAGATAGAAGAACAGCTCAGACAGGATATGAAGGAGAAATCAGTGGAGTATGCGGGTGAGCTGTTTAACCTGGTTTTCAGCGACAATGTGACTCCCGAGATCGATAAGAAGTTTGTAGGGGAGCTTCTGGACGCGTTGGAAGAAGTTGATGCCGGCAGCATTACGGTCAACTCCGAGGAGACTGAATTCAGAACCGCGCATCCTCTGGATTCGGAACAGAAGCAGCGTCTGCAAAGCCTGTTGAAGGAGAAATTCCAGGTTGACGCAGAAGTAAAGGAAGAAGTTGACGAAAGCCTGATCGGCGGCATGGTGTTCCAGCTCGGCAGTCTCAAGATAGACGGCAGTTTGAAGAACAGGTTCGAAGAGGCAGTGGACCAGGTGAAGAAGGAAGCGCATGCAACTTAACGAACTAAAGAAGGAACTGAGTTTCAATACGGATATGATGAGCCTGGTGGACACTCTTAAGAACGTTGCCGGCGCCCAATATCATCAGCTTGAGAAACAGAAGGAGCGTTTTGACCGGTTTATGGACGCTTTCGCTGATTTTTTCAAGGTGGTGAACCTTGTAGAGGTGGACAATCCGCTGGTGCGTGTGGTTTCAGATGTTCTGGGAGTAGTGATCGTGACTTCGGATTCGGGATTTATGGGAGGATTGAACCAGGGAGTCATAAGAGAAGCTCTCAAGGCCCATGAAGGTATGCCCGATGAAAAAGTCAGTTACGTGGTTATAGGCGACAAGGGGGCCGGGCGATTCGGCGACATGGGCAAAGAATTCAAGTTTTTCCCCGGAATAGGTCAGGAAACGATTTATGAGCAGGCAGTGGAGATCAAGGACTACATCGTCGGCGAAGTTCTTGCCGGCCGGATTGGAAAGGTTGTGCTGGCTTATCCCAAGGCGCTTTCTTTCTCCGCGCAGACTTTAGATGTCGTTAATATTCTGCCCTGTGCGGAACTGTTTGACATTGAATCTGACAGCGAGGTGGCCTCCCGAATAGAAGACAAGGGTCTGCTGTCCGAAGCCACCAGGGTTATCGTAGAGAGTTCGTTTACCGACATGGTCGAATATCTTGCCGGCGTATGGGTGACTTCCAAGCTCTTTGAGGTTTTTGAAGACAGCAAGCTGGCTGAATTCTCGGCCCGTGCGATGCACCTTGAGGGCAGTCTTCAGAAGGTTGAAAAAGAGCATAAGAAACTGAAGCACAAGGTCTTTAAGGCTGTTCACGAGGAAGTCGATAAGAGCATGAGGGAATGCCATTCGGCCAAGATGATAAAGGATAAGAAGAAGCGGAAGAAAAAGATCAAAAACAAGCAGGCTCGCGCCGCGGAGGCGGCGCAGGCCGCGTAGACAAAGGTTTTGCCTGAGCATCGGGAGGGTATATGAGCAACGAAACAGCGCAGAAAGAGCTTATTAAGGGCAAGGTTGTGGCGGTTGAGGGTCCGGTTGTGGATGTTAAGTTCGAGCGAGTGGAAGACATGCCGGACATGCATGAGACAATTGTGACCACTACTTTTGACAAGCGGGAAATCTCTTTGCTGGTTGCCGAGCACCTGGAAGGCAATATTGCTCGTTGCGTTGCGCTGGCGGCAACGCTTAATCTCCAGCGAAACGCGACGGCTACTTCACTGGGGCATACCCTTGAGATACCCGTTGGAGACGAACTTTTCGGCCGCATTGTGAATGTTAAAGGCGAGCCAATTGACGGCAAAGGTGAAATCAAGACCGCGGAAAAGTGGCCTATTCACAAGGATACTTCCAAGGTAGAGATGGACATGAACCATCTTACCAGCGGGAAAGCCGAGGTGGTGGAAACGGGAATAAAGATAGTCGACCTGTTGTTTCCGGTTGTGCGCGGAAGTAAGACCGGGATTATAGGAGGCGCCGGTTGCGGAAAGACCGTGCTGATCATGGAGCTGATTCACAATATTGTGGAGGAGCACGAGGGCGCATGTGTGTTTGCCGGTATCGGTGAGCGTATTCGGGAAGGGAACGAGTTGTACTACGAATTCCAGCAGGCGGGTATCCTGGACAAGATCATGATGGCTTTCGGTCAGATGGATGAGCCGCCGGGGGCCAGGTTTAATGTGATACTCACGGGTATAACCCTGGCAGAGTATCTGCAGTCGCAGGACAAAGAGGTGCTATTGTTCATGGATAATGTTTTCCGGTTTGTCCAGGCGGGTTCGGAGATATCCACCCTGCTGGGGAGAACCCCATCGGAGACGGGATATCAGCCCACGCTGAGTTCGGAAGTCGGGGATGTGCATGAGCGCATCAAGGGGTCCATATCCGCTTTTGAGGCGGTATATGTTCCCGCAGACGACACTACTGATCCGGCCGTGGTGGCTATATTCAGCTACCTGGACGCGGTCATGGTGTTGTCAAGAGAGAGAACCCAGCTTGGTCTCTATCCCGGCGTGGATCCGCTTGCTTCGTCCTGTTCGAATCTTAATGCCGATATTGTCGGCCAGAGGCATTTTGACATTTCGCAGGAGGCGCTTCGGATTTTCACCAAGTACGAAGAGTTGAAGCGCATTGTGGCGGTCATAGGCATTGACGAGCTGTCAAAGGCGGACCGTACTCTTTATGAGAGGGCGCGCAGAATTCAGAATTTCCTGACTCAGCCCATGTTTGTGGCCGAGGCATTTACCGGGAGGAACGGGGAATTTGTGCCGATCAACGACACGCTTGACAGCATGGAGAAGATACTTGACGGGCGAATGGATGACAAGAGCGAGCAGGATTTCTACATGATAGGGAAGATCGAGGGGTAAGTGTGGTATGGGGGAGAGTGTGGGATGTGGGAGGGGAGAGGGGAACCACAGAGAACACAAGGAACGCAGAGAAGGGGAAGAAAAGAGAATTTTGACAGGATAAACCACAGTCATTTGACGTGGCAGGCGGGATTTACTGGATGGGGAGCGGTTAAGTGAGTCGGGTAAGGGTATACGGTTAAGGGTAGCGGTTAAGAATTGCGTTTAAGTGTCTGAATCCGTGCACTTAACCGCTCCTCTTACTCGGATACACTTACCCGCCCTGCTTAACCGGTCTGTTTGAAAACGCCTTTTCGGACAGGCTCTAGCTATGGCGGGCGCAGCGCTAAAGAACGCGAAAATGGATAAACTTGGCAGAATACTGGTTGGCAAAGGGCTGATTTCCGATGAGGAACTGAAGTCGGCTATTGACGAGTCACGAAAGAGGAATATCGATTTGCCGCGGTTTCTTTTGGAGAGCGGGAGTATTTCGGAAGAAGAGTTGCTCAGGTCCATGGCTGAGCGTCATGGCATGAGTTATGTCGATGTCAGCGATGTTTCAGTTGAGAGTGCGGCTATTCGGGCCATACCTGCCAAGCTGGCTTCACATTACCATGTGCTGCCTTTAAGCCTTGAACAAGGGGTTCTGACCATTGCTGTGTCTGATCCTCTTGACATGACTGCGACCGAGGACATTGAAACTAATCTGGGTTACCGTGTCGACCGGGCGCTCTCGTCGTCATCGGCGATATCGGAGGGCTTGAGGAAGTACTACGGAGTAGGCGCGGACACTGTTGAACGTATTCTGGCAACAAGTCCCGAAACAGAGGCGAGGGCTGAGATTTCGGAGTCGCACGACCTGGAAAAAATGGCCGGCGATGTATCGGTGGTTCGTCTTGTGAACCAGTTGATACAGGAGGCCATCAGGGATCGGGCCACGGATATACACTTCGAGGTGGAAAGGAACGGAATCAGAGCGCGGCGCCGGATCGACGGTGTGATGTATGAGACCAGTATTCCTCCGAACATCAGGAGGCTGTATCCTGCCATTGTTTCAAGGATAAAGCTTATGTCCGGACTGGACATTGTAGAACGGCGCCTTCCGCAGGACGGAAGGGCGAGAGTCAGTATCGGGCGTCGGGAATATGACCTGCGTGTGTCTGTGGTTCCGGCAATGCACGGGGAGGATATTGTTATACGGATTCTTCCCACGACCATGCTTTTTGACCTGGGAGATCTGGGTTTGTCCGAAGAACATAGGAAGGAACTTGAGGGATTGGTTTCCCGTCCGCATGGAATAATCTTTCTTACCGGGCCTACGGGCAGCGGTAAGACTACTACGTTGTATGCGTGTCTCAGCCGCTTGAACTCGTCGGACCGGAAGATAATCACCATAGAAGATCCCGTGGAGTATGAGTTGAAGGGGACTACCCAGACTCAGATCAACCCCAGGATCGGACTGACATTTGCCAGGGCGTTGCGCAGTATGCTGCGCCATGATCCGGATGTGATGATGGTGGGAGAGGTGCGCGACAAAGAGACCGCGGAGATTGCCATCCAGGCGGCTATGACGGGACACCTGGTTTTGAGCACCCTTCATACTAATGACGCAGCGGGCGGCGCGGTGCGCCTGGTCGATATGAAGGTGGATCCTTATCGTATTACCTCGACCGTAGAGTGTTTTATTGCACAACGTCTTGTCCGGATGATATGCGAAAATTGCAGGGAGCCATACGATCACGAAGGCGAAACCCTTTACAAAGGGAAGGGGTGCCGAAGTTGCCGTAACAGCGGTTACAGGGGCAGGGTGGCAATCTGCGAATTCCTGACTCTTGTGCCCGCCATACAGGAAATGATACTGCATGCGGCCTCGGCAAAGCAGATCAGGGAGAAAGCCAACGAACTCGGCATGAGAACTCTTTTGCAGGCTGGATGGGAAAAGGCTAGAAACGGCCAGACAACGGTGGCGGAAGTTATGAGAGTGACCGCGCTCTGAGCTCTTCTTGCGGCAGGCGCTGACCTGATCTATGCATAAAAAAGCCAGGCACGTTGTCGGGCATTCGGGAGGCAGGACAAAGTATGATCTGTGCCATTTGTAACCGGGGGTTTCATGCCGAAATTTGAATACAGGGCAAAAAAAGGACCGGGAAGAACCGTAGAAGGCGAGTTGGACGCCGAGTCGGAAGCGGACGCGGTGAGCGCTGTAACCGCCATGGGTTACAGTCCGATCCGGGTCAGTCGCAAAGAAGATCTTGAGAAGAAAGGATCGCGTCTGTTCGGTTCTCTTATTACCCGGCGCCATGTAACTGTTTTTACCCGGCAGCTTGCGGGCCTTACTAAATCGGGTGTGCCGATTCTTAAAGCGTTGAGTATAATTGGCAACCAGACTGCCAACAAACGTTTCAAGAGGGCGCTCGAAGGCGTCGGCCGCAAGGTCAGGGACGGAAGGATGCTGTCGGAGGGGCTGGCCGATTACCCGCAGCAGTTTCCCGAACTCTACATTAACATGGTGCGGGCCGGAGAGACCGGAGGCGTGCTTGATGTAGTTCTCGAACGTCTCGCGGAGACGCGTGAACGGGAAGAAGAGACGCGGAGAAAGGTGCAGGCTGCAATCGCTTACCCTGTTCTTATCGTTTCTGTGGGTGTTTTTACAGTGTTTGTGCTGCTCGCTTTTTTTCTTCCCAAGGTGCTGGCGCTGTTTGAGGACAGGGAAGACCTGCCTCTGCCTACAGAGATACTGCTTGGGGTAAGCAGCTTTTTCTCCGATTACTGGCTGTGGATGCTTGCTGTTGCCGCGCTTTTTTTTGCGCTTCTCCGAAGATTTGCTTCGATGGAGCAGGGGCGGAGTTTTGTTGACGGGTTGAAACTCCGGCTTCCGCTTGTGGGCCAGTTTGTACTTAAGTCCCAGATAGTGAGGATGGCAAGAACACTGGCATTGCTGATAGAGTCGGGCATAGCCATTGATAAAGCCATGGAATTGAGCGCCAATGCTATTGAAAACGAGGTTTTGAAACAGGAGATGCTGGATGTAAAAGACAGCACAGTCCGGCATGGGACATCTTTCGCAGACGGGTTGCGGGATGCGGAACATTTTCCGGCTTTTGTAGGGAACATGAGTTCTGTTGGCGAGGAGGCAGGAAGACTGGAGCAGTCTTTGGTTGAAGTTGCAGACTTTTATGAGAGAGAGGTTGAGCATCAGAGTAAACTGGCTACCAGTCTGCTGGAACCGGCTCTTATACTGGTGGTAGGGGGAATTGTGGGGTTCATAGTGGCGGCAATGCTTTTGCCGATATTCCAGCTCGGGTCGGGGTTATGATTAAAGAGCTCGGTTCCCGTAATTTCAGCCGGTTCTGCGGCCATCTTTGCGATAGTAAAAAGTTGCACTCGGCTTTGCGGTTTACTTATGGGGCCGGAATTCGTACTATATAGCAGTTGGAATCCAAGTCGCTGGATTATATCAAGGAGTTGAAATGAAACACCGATTCAACAGAGACGGTTTTACGTTAATCGAGCTGATGGTGGTGGTAATTATTATTGCCGCTCTTGCCGGGATGGTTATCCCGCATGTTCTTCCCGCTTCGGAAGAGGCTAAGAAAAAAATATCGAAAGGCGACATAGCAAACATAGAAATGGCTCTGAAGCTGTACAGGCTGCATCATGGCGGGTATCCTTCGAGTGACCAGGGTCTGGATGCTCTTCTTCAACCGTCAGATTCGCCGGACTGGAACGAGCCGTACCTGGAAAACGAACCCATTGATCCGTGGGGCCAGGAGTACAGGTACCGGAATCCCGGAACTCACAATCCCCGCCGGTTTGACTTATGGTCGGTGGGCCCTGACGGCGAGGATGGAAGCCAGGACGATGTGACCAACTGGAGTCAGGAGTAAGGAGTTGTCCATCGTGAGGCAATGCCGCAGATTACTCCGGCGGTCTTCGGCGCCGGGTAAAGCTTTCACGCTTATTGAAGTTCTGGTCAGTGTGGGGATTCTTTCGGTTGGCATTGTTGTTGTCTTGCAGGCGTTCAGCGCTGCCGCTGGAATTCTTGACTCTACCCGGACAATCACGCGGTCAAGTCTTCTGCTTCGCTCCAAACTTTCCGAGATAATTCTTGACGCCGAACACGGAGAAATTCAGACGGGTTACAGGTCCGGAAATTTCGGCGAGCCATTCGGAGATTATCGGTGGAGCGCTCGAGTTGAGGAGGTTTCGGAAGTCTCTCGCGATGAGGTGAGGCTTAGGTTCTATGATGTTGAAGCCGAAGCGATAAAAGCTGGCGCTGGCAGAAGGTTCAGACTTGCAACCCGCGTAAGCAGAACAGAGCATGTAGAGTGATGTCCGTAAGATCAACAAAAGCAGGCGGATTTACGCTTATAGAACTGATTGTGGTTATTTCCATCCTGGCGGTTGTCACTGGTGTGGTTGTCGCAAGTTTTGCGGGCGGGCTCAGGGTGCTTGAGGCTGCAAGCGGATACAGCCGGGTGGATGCGGAAGTTGTTTCGGGGGCGAAGCTTCTTCGGCAGGATCTGATGAATGCTTTTGCGTTTTATGCCATAGAATTTGACGGCGACGCCTCGAGAGTGTCTTTTGCCGGGCTGGAGCGTAACGAGGGTTCCGGCAAGCCGAGGCGCATAGTCAATCTGGAGTATGCTCTGGACCGGAATACAGAAGAGCTTGTGAGAAAGAGCGCTGTATTTCCCCTGTCAATCAAGAGTCCTGACGCGAGGGAGGAATCAGTAATCAGGGGGGTGGAGTCCATCCTGTTCTCATATTTCGAACCTGACATGGAGAGCGGCGGCGAGTGGGTTGATAGCTGGCAGGACGCGACAAATCTGCCGGGAGCTGTCCGTGTTCGTCTGGAATTCGGCGAGGACAATCCGGTATATGAATTTAGTTGGGTAAGGCGGCTTAACCAGCAGACAGAGGCGAAGGAACCGGGGCCGAAGCGGGCGGGATATTAGCAAGCGAGCGCAATACGATGGCCGAAGAAAAGACTCTGACAGAGAATAGATGTAAAAACCGTTCCGGGCCCTGGCCGGCTGTCGAGGGACGGGCGGGGAGCATCCTGATCCTCACGCTCTGGACGCTGTTCTTTCTTGCTGCGCTTGCGGTAGCGGTCGGCTCGTATGTGCAGGCAAACATAGGGTTGGCTGTTGAGACAGGCAGGGGCAGCCGCGCGTATTTCTGCGCGGTAGCAGGAGTTGAACACGCCCGGAAGGCAGTATTTGGCGATACCAACGGGTGGGATGGCGTAAGCGAGGTATGGTACGACAGTCCTGATCTTTTCAAGGATATAAAATGCGGGGACGGGTATTTCAGCCTGTTTCGCCGGACATGGGTTGATGGCGTGGCGGTTACGAATTACGGGTTGATTGGCGAGGAAAGCCGTATAAACATAAATCATGCGGATCAGCCGCTGCTGGAGGCCATGTGGCTGCTGATAGGCGGTGCGGACAGTATGACTGCAACAGAACTGGCTGAGTCTGTGATTGATTGGCGAGATCCGGATGATGACTTATTGACACATGGCGCTGAGAACGGATATTATTCGGCCTTGAATCCGCCGTATGAATGCCATAACGGCAATTTTGCGCGCCTGCATGAGTTGTTGCTGGTGAAGGGGGTTACCGGCGAGCTTTTCTCGCGGGTTCGTGCGCATCTTACAGTTTACGGAGAGGGGAAGGTGAATCTAAACACCGCATCGGTTCCGGTTCTGAGTTGCGTTGCCCTGGCAAGCGGGGCCGACGAGGATGTTTCGATCTCTATGGCCCGCAAGATTGTGGCTTTTACGAATTCAGGACGCCAGTTTGAGGAACCAGACGCAGCGTCAATCCGGGGGATTCTGAGAGAGGCAGGGGGATTGACAGATAAGGAAGATGACGCTCTATCGCGAAGTTTTGGAAGATTGACGATCAATTCGGACTATTTGCGCGGAAACTCGCGCGGAAAAGTTTCAGTTGGAGCGCAATTTAGCAGGGCAATTGAGTTTGTGGTCCGAAAAACCGACGGGTCTATTGTATTCTGGTCAGAGTAGCGAAAAGGCAATATGGCAAAGAAGAAAAAGAGCGACAGCAAGCGAACTACAGTCGTTGAAATCGGGAACGACTGGTTAAAGATCGCCGTTTTCAGCAGGGGGAGTAAAGGTTTATCGCTGACGGGTTTGAGTTTGGAGAGAATTGACGGCTCTGATTCGCCCGCAAAGATCCTGCGCAATGCCGCACAGAAACTTAAGGTTGGCGGCAACCCTGTCATTGTTTGTCTCCCAAGACAGATGGTAAATGTGCGCATGCTGGAGCTGCCGTCGGCCGACAGCAGCGAGGTAGCGGACATGATTGAACTGCAGGTGGGAAAACTTACCCCGTATTCGCGCGACGAAGTATACTCCGACTTCAGCGTAACCGCTGCCAGCGAGGAAGGTTACAGCAAGGCTATGGTTGGCATTGTCCAGCGAGGCGCGTTGCGCGAAAAATACTACAGTTTCGAAGAAGCCGGGCTGAACGTGGAAAGAGTGTCGGTAAGCACTGAAGGATTGCGGAACTGGTGCAGAAGGGTGTTTTCGGAAAGCAACTGCGCTGTTCTGGATGTTGATTCGTTTTACTCCGATCTTGTGATGTGTTCGCGCGGCGAGTTGACTGCGACAAGAAGCATATTGGTGGGCGCGAATCAACTGAGCGGCAATTTTGAGGACTGGAAAGAGAAATTTGCGGGAGACGTAAAGAGGGCGCTTGAGACTTTCTCTTCCGGGTCGCAAGGCGCCCCGGAAAAGCTGGCGCTGACTGGCGCTGATGTTGAGGGCCTTCAAGAGATGCTTGAAACCGAAACGGGGCTGACAGTGGAAGCTGTTAATCCGGTCGAACAGTTGTCGGGCAAGCCGAAGAGCCCGGATACGTCAGATCCTGAATACCGCACGCTTTCACTGACTGCAATGATCGGTATGGCGCTGGCTCCGGGAGAGCTTTATTTTAACCTTGTGCCTGATACGGCAGTTCTGAAGGATAAACTGGTTGGCAGGGCCAGAAGCCTCAGCGCTTTTGCGATACTTTTTATGATCTTAAGCATATCTCTTACGGCGTACGGCAGCCTGAGGGTGGGTTTCAAAATGTTTTCCCTGGACCGCATTGAGCAGCAGCTCAAAAAAGTCAGGCCGATAGCGCAGGATGTTGAGCGGAAGCAGGAGATGGTCAGGGTGGCGGTAAATAGGCAGAACCCGGAACAATCTGCGGTCAGTGTGATCAGTGCGGTTCACGAAGCGACGCCGGGAGAACTGTTTGTAACGCAGCTTTCTTTCGACCGTGAGAACGGACAAGTTCTGATTGACGTTCTGGCGTCCAGATCGGACATTAGCAGACTCGTTGAGAACCTGCAGAAGGCGGATCTGTTTGCAAGAGCCAGCGAGAGGAATATGAGATACGATTCGCGCAGCGAGATGTACAGATCTCAGGTGGCCGCAGAGTTGGAGTGATTCATGAGTATGATAGATAAGCTGGATAAACTTAGCACAAGGGAGCAGGTGGGCCTGGTTCTGGCAGTGGCTTGTCTTCTGGCTTTCGGCGTCGAACGGCTGCTGGTCCAGAGGATGGTAAAAGAATACCATGACCTGTCGCAGCAGATCGAAACGAAGGAAAGAGAACTGAAACTTAACAGGTTGATAATAAGCAGGAAGAAAGCGATCGAAGCTGAGTACAGCAATGTGGAACAGCTTCTGCGGAAGCCTCCGAGCGAGGCGGAGGCAATAGCGCAGATGAAGAGGCGCGTTGATTCTCTTGCCGATGCAATGGGTGTTACCCTTAAGTCGCGCGATCATCTTGAGCCTCGACACCGGAAGTTTTTTGATGAATACGCCGTTGATCTGAAGGACTTTGAAGCCGGGCTGGAGGAATTTCTCAGGTTTATGTATTCGTTGAGTTCGTTGCGAACTGAACCTGGAATGCTGCAGATAGCGAGCCTTACTGTGTCGCCCAAAAAAAACAGTGGATCGGTGGAAGGGTCGATGCTGGTGACAAAAGTCATGACTCCCGCCGACGAGTCTTCCGGCGAGACCGATTCCAGGTGATCGAAGCTCCCGTCTCTGCTTGCGCCAAACGTATTTTGCCCGAAACGATATATTGGAATTTAGCGGGAAATGTTAATACACTGTTTCCTTCAGGAGGAGCAGATGCCGGAAAACGCAAACGAAAGCGCTGATAATCAAATGAGGTGGGAACACAGCGGGGAGAATCTTCCCCGTGTTCTTGATCCTGTTACCACGCTGGGGGTTGTGCAGAAATATGTGGAGGATGAAAGGACTCGCACCCGCAGGGCGGTATTGTGGCTGGGTTCTATCTTTCTCTTCATTACGCTGCTGCTTGTTGTGCTTTTTCTGGTTGTGGGGCTGCACGTGATGAGCAATTCACGGGAAGCCGCTCGCATCGCGCAAAGAACCAGCAGCCGGACCGCAGCTTATGGCGCCGAGGTAGAGGATATATCCAGCGAACTCAGGGGGATAGGTTCGGGGCAGAAGGAAATTCGCAGTGTATTGCAGGAGCGGAAAAAAGAAGAAGCGCATGAGAAAGCCGAATTGCATACTGATCTTAAACGCTTCAGTAGCTGGGTATCGAGCTCCCACGGCAGGAACAACCGCGAAATCGAGCTGCTGAAAAATAAGATCGAAAGCCTTGAAAAGACACTGGAAGAGAGGGACAGCAGCATAGTTGATTTGCGAGAGGAATACAAAGACCTTGTTTCGTTGGTCGGCGGGAGCCGGGAACGCTTTGCGGCAGGGGCAGGCGGGGCGGAAGCCCGTAACGGTGTGCTGGAAAAGGAGGACCGGGAGAGTGAGGCTGGTCCGCTCGTCGCAGACACTGATGTTTCGAAGGAAGCCGGTATGCCGGACTGGGAAAATCTTCCGCCAGCAGAGGGGGAAAGCGCCGATATAGCTGAGGCGGGTTCGGCGCCGGATTCAGTTTTTGTCTCGACGGCAAAACCGCCGGACAGGCCCAGGGACATAAGCGTGGTGAAATTTCCGAATGGTGATCGTTACGAAGGGGAATTCAAGGACGGCCTTTTTCATGGGTGGGGTGTGTATTATTATGCGAACGGCGACCGTTACGAAGGGCAGTTTCGCGGCGATATGAAGCACGGCAAGGGAACGATGTATTATAACAACGGAGACCGGTATACAGGGCAATTTCGGGACGATGCGCGCGAGGGTAAGGGCTCGATGGTTTTTGCCAACGGCAACAGGTATGTTGGATTTTTCGATGACGGTATGATAGGCGGAAAAGGCACAATGCTGTACCGGGACGGGGCGAAATATTCCGGTGATTTTGAGAATGGAGTCAAAAAAGGCAACGGCACTTTCCGGTATCCAAACGGCGACGTGTACGAAGGACACTTTAAGGATGGTTTGCGGCACGGGAAAGGCAAATATGTTTTCTCAGACGGGGCGAAGTACATAGGGGAATTCAGAAATGGCAAAAAGCACGGAGAGGGACGCTACATTTATTCGAGCGGCGCTGAATATCAGGGCGAATTCAGCAATGGCAAACGACACGGCTACGGCGTCTGCGTATACCCCAATGGGAGGAAATTGAAGGGGTTATGGAAGGATGGCGAACTGGTGCGGACCATCGACCCGTCTCAGAAGAGGTAGGCAAGCGGGGCCAGCATGAAACGATTTGAAAATTAAGGAAGATTGCTGTGATTGCAATATGTTTGCCGGGTTGGAAAGAATGAGTAAATTGGAACAGAAAGGGAGATAGTAAACGATGGACAGGGTTAGATTTGGTGTTATTGGAATTGGCGGTATGGGCGGCGGACATGCAAGGTCGATACTGAGCGGAAAGGTTGACAGGGCTGAATTGACTGCGGTTTGTGATTTGAGCGACGAATATCTTTCCCGTTTTGATGACGGTGTTCTCAAGTTCAAAGATCACAACAAGTTTCTTCAGAACGAAAAGGTGGATGCGGTAATTATTGCTACACCCCATTACAGCCATACGCCGCTGGGGATAGCTGCTCTGGAAGCTGGGAAGCACGTTCTGGTTGAAAAGCCCATCTCGGTGCACAAGGCTGACTGTGAGAAACTGGTCAACGCTCATACTAATAAGGATCAGGTTTTTGCCGCGATGTTTCAACTAAGGTGTAATTCTGTGAATGAAAGAATTAAATCGCTAATTGATAACGGCGAGTTGGGCAAGCTGATAAGGGTAAACTGGATAATTACAACCTGGTACCGGACTGCAGCGTATTACAGGAAAGGGAGCTGGCGAGGCACCTGGAAAGGCGAGGGCGGGGGCGTGCTCATGAACCAGGCTCCGCACCAGTTGGATCTTTTTCAATGGTTCTGCGGCATGCCCGTCAAAGTGCGGGGTTTCTGCGGGCTGGGTAAACGGCATAATGTTGAAGTTGAAGATGAAGTTACAGCCTATATGGAATATAAAAACGGAGCTACCGGGGTTTTCGTATCGTCTACCTGCGAAGCGCCCGGTACGAACAGGCTGGAAATCACCGGCGAAAACGGCAGACTTATACTTGAAGACGGGGAAATCAGTTTCAGGCGAAACGAAGTATCGGCTCTGAAATGGCTGGAAACCTGTGAGGAAAGCTTCAAGATGCCGCCTGTATGGGACGTGAGCATACCGGTTAAGAAGAAAGATACCAAACATGCTGGAATCATGAACAATTTTGTTGATGCCATTCTTGACGGGAAACCATTAATTGCGCCTGCAGAGGAAGGGATCAGGTCCGTTGAGCTGGCTAATGCGATTTTGTATTCCTCCTTAAAGGACAGGCCAGTGGAACTTCCGCTGGACGGGAAGGAATTCGAGGCCGAGTTGGAGAGGTTGAAATAAAGGTAAAACCTGGATTCCGAGGAGTGACGACAAACAGAATTTAAGGTCTTCCGCAAAATCTGCGGGTACTGAAAGCATGTAGCTACCCAATAAGAGGCACATGTTAGCCTGATCTATT
>CAYTRK010000015.1:0-18097 GCA_964440205.1 uncultured Victivallaceae bacterium | reverse complement strand
TGCCTACCCTTACCGGCTGGCCGGCAGATAGAAGAGGGAGATTAAAAAATCTGTGGTTACCGCTGATTACATCGTAATTTTATTGTACCTTGCCGCCATGATGGCCTTTGCTTTCTTCCGGTTATCCCGGAAAGAACTACACGCAGATTTCCATCTGGCCGGAAGACGTATGGGCGCATTTGTAATCGGGGTCTCCACAATGGCTACCGCTTTCAGCGCGGTCAATTTCATAGCGTTTTCAAGCGAGATCTTTACCAATGGCCTCTACGTGCTGATGGCGCTGCCCGCGTTCGCCATTGTCGCCTTACCTGTTCTCAAAATCATTATCCCATACTATCACAAACGCCAACTTACCAGCGTTTACGAACTTCTCGAAACTGCTTTCGACAGCAGGGTCAGGCGCCTCGCAGCATGCATTTTCATATCCTGGCGAATTGCCTGGGCATCGCTGGTACTCTACGCGCTCACCCTCGTGATTGGCAGGCTTTCAGGAGTCAATGCATACCTGCTGATCGCTGCAATGGGACTATTAACGACTGCCTATACGGTAACAGGAGGGATGCGGACAGTGATGATAACCGATGTTGTTCAAATCCTGATCCTTATCGCTGCGCTCGCAGTAGCTCTTTCTGTAAGCGCCGGAATCTTTCCGGATTCTTCCGGCGCCATTGAAAACATTAAATCGCTTCACTTGCTCAGGCCTTTCAAGCCCTCGGATTGGAGCGTCCTGCATGCGGACCCCACAATACGAATGACGCTCTGGTCCTGTATAATCGGAGGTTCTGTCGCATTCCTTTCACGCTACGCCACCGACCAGATGGTGGTGCAACGCTATTTTACTGCCCGCGATCTCGGTTCCGCACGCAAAGGTTTTGTGGTTAATCTTGTTTTTCACGTTTTCGCGTTACTGTGCCTGGCAGTCTTTGGCCTTACTCTGCGCCACTGGGCAATCCAACACGAAGCCGCCCTGTCCGGTCCTGCAGCGCTGGCCTGGTTCATCTCCGCTCTTCCATCAGGACTTACAGGACTCCTTATCACCGCTCTGCTCGCCTCGACCATGTCCAGCATAGACTCAGGCATACATTCCGCCACAACCTCTTTTGTCTTCGATATTCGAAAAAGAAAATCCTGCCAGAGCAGCGCCGGACACAAATACCCGAAGGAAAATTCCCGAGGCTTAGACAGACTTGTCACGTTGATCTTCGGGATACTTGTGACAGGTATCGCTTGTGGAATAGGACACCTGGGAACAATCTTTGAAATTGCCAATAAAGTGATAAATGCAATCGGCGCGCCCCTGCTGGCGTTATTTGCGGCATCATTGAAAGACAACTGGAACGGAAGTATGAACAGCCGGGGCGTCTTCTGGGGCGGAATCGCAGGATTTATTGCCGCCATAGCAACCAGCCTGCTCGTCAAACCGCTGGCGCTGCATTATTATGCAGTATGTAATCTTCTCTTTCCCCTGTTACTGTGCTACCTCGCAAGTGTAGCATTCGCCCGAAGCCGGCATCAGAACGTAGCCTCATACCCGACATTGAAAGATCGGCCGGGTTCTTCATAGAAATTGCCCCGATAAGTTGCCATATAATCCCTGTAGTCAGCATCCAACAGGTTGTCCACCCCGAAAAATAAATGGCGCTGGTTTTCTGCCACAGTCCATTGCCAGCCGATGCCTAGATTAAAAACCATCCAGCTTCCCGTTTCTGCAACCCCATCGGGAGTCTTCCCCTGCTCCGCCGCGAACTCAGTCTGCAATTGAAGCCAGGGAGCGCCCTCAATCGACTTCCGCACCGAAACATAACCATTAAGAGGCGGAACGCCGGGCAGGTATTCGTCGCGGACTGTATCCCGGCCTTCAATATAAGTCAGGTTGCCCGAGGCCTCAATCCCGCGCGCAAAAAGAAATTTAGAGCTGAACTCAACGCCTTCAATGCGCGCTTCGCTTACGTTAGCGTTTCTTATAACGCCCGGCTCATCCATCCGCTCGCTTATCAGGTCATCAAGATAATTGCCGAAAAAAGTCAAAGAGATGTACCTGTCCGAGCCAAACCATTGCAATCCCGATTCCACGAAAGTAGAGACCTCCGGATCAAGTTCCGGATTCCCAAGCTTGATAGCTCCTCCGCCAAGCTCAAGAAACTGAAAACGTTCGTCCGGACTAGCGGCCCGATAGCTTCTTGCCGCAAGAGCCTTCATAGACAGTTTGTCGGTCATCTTCAACGTAGCGCCGATGTGCCCATTCCAACTCACGTCTCTTTCCAAGTCTTCCTCTATCCGCGGAGTCGGCTGGTTATCCACAACTATCTGGTCGGCCCTTGCCCCCATGTTAACCGATATCCTGCGCCCGACCGGAAAATCGTCTTCCGCAAAAATCCCGGCGGAATCGTAAACAGCATCCGGCAAAGGTTCATCCTTCTTGACTGCTCCGCTTCTCAGCTTTTTCGTCCTGAACCCGTCATATGTTCTCCTCCACGCATCAACACCGCCGGCAATAGTATGTCCGGCGTAGACAAACCTGTTAAACCAACGAACTCCAAACGTATCATGATCAGCTCCGGGCGTTACCTCTTCAACAGGACTTTGCGCCGGAAAACCATCAATTATGACCCTCCGTTTTATGTACTGATAGTAGGCGTTCAAGCGGGACTCCTTAAGAGCCTTTCCCCGAGGCTCAGCGCTGTAAACCAGGCTCCCCAGCGCCCGGTCGGAATCCGGGTAGGTCACATCAGCGCTGGCGGGAAGAGGCGCAGTTCCCGAACCGGGGATACCTATATCCCACCCCCGGAAGTACTGGAAATTGGCCTCAATCCGATGCCCCGGCATAAGCCTGTAACCGGCCCTCACGCTGGACTGAGCGTCGCTATACTGAGAATTCTCAACTTCCTCGCCGCTTCCGTCTTCGTAAGAAGCATAGTCTCTGTAGCTCTGGCTTAAGTAAATGTAATGTTTGCGGTCGCTGAACTGCCAGTTTGCGTAACCTTCAAACCCCTGCGGATTGCTGCCCGCTCCCGCGAAAAACTCTTTGCTTTCAGCCGGTCGCTCCGAAAACTCCGGCCTTCGGGTAACCACGCTCACAACCCCGCCAACCGACCCGGACCCGTATAAAGAAGATACCGGGCCTTTAAGTATCTCAACCCGCCCTATATCCCTAACCGCCACCAACCCGAACCTGGCGCCCAATGCGGTCGCAGTGTTTACCCTGCAACCATCCACCATCATTATCACCGACTCCCTGGATAACCCCCTTACAGATAACTCCGATCCCCATGCGCCGTCTGAAGCCGAGTTTATGCCGGGAAAGTAATAGGCAAAATCGCTAAGACCAGCCCCCGAACCTGCCTTGAACATCCTGCTGTCAATTATCGAAATACTGCCTGGAGTCTCCGACAAAGGCGTTTCGTATCCCCTCGCCGTCACAGTAACCTGGGAGGCAGCATCCGGAAGGTTCGTGACAATATCCGCGGAGTCAGCAAGAACAACGAAAAAACCGGACACCAGCAGCCAGAATAATAAGCCTGAAAAACGCACGGAAAACAATCGCATCGGTCTCTACCCTATCCTATCGCTTTCTCGATTTCCTCCAGAAGGCGCTCCGGCTTTACCGGCTTTTCAAGAATACCCTTTACAGGCAGCCACTCCTCGTCGGCCTCAAATTTAAAAGGAATATGCATGGCTTTTCTCATCCCTGTCAGAAGCAATACCGGCGTCCCTTTGAGTTCAGCGCATGACTGAACCTTGCGGCTGACGTCAAAACCCTCGGTGTTGTGCGACATCATGACATCAAGTATAATCAGGTCAGGTTGAATTTCAGCCGCCCTGGCAAGACCGCTGTCTCCGTCGTGAGCGATTGCCACCGCATAGCCATGAGTTTCCAGCAACTCTTTGTTGGCCTCAACAAACTCCTTGTCATCATCGATCAGCAGTATCTTTTTAGACTCGCTCATTTCTCACACCTCAATCCTTTTTGTCCTTCAACACTTTCTCGACTTCCTTTATCAACCGTCCCGGATGAATCGGCTTCTCCAGCACCCTATCCACCGGAAGCCACGTATCATCCGGCTCCAGCCCATTCGGAAGATGCAATGCTTCCACTACACCCGTAACCAGAAGAACTTTCATATGACGCAGCTCCTCCGACTCGGGAATCTTTCTTGCAACCTCAAATCCCTCAGTATCCGTAGCCATCATAACGTCAAGAATCATGACGTCCGGCGCCAGTTTCTTTGCAAGTTCCAACCCGGAACGGCCGTCGTGCGCCATATGTACTTCATACCCAAACGGCTCAAGCAGATCGCGGTTCGACTCCGCGAAGTCAATATCGTCGTCTACAATAAGAATTCTGGGATTTTCGCTCATCCTTTGCCTCCGCCGGGTTTGAATCCGTGCTTCTCCAGAATAGGAAGCACCTGGTCGGGTGTAACGTTTCCGTGTACTTCATCGTTAACCACAACCACCGGAGCAAGCGCACATGCACCCAGGCAACGGGCGCACTCGAACGAGAACTTTCCGTCAGATGTAGTCTTCCCTTCTTCCACGCCAAGAAGATCCCGGACCCTGTCCCTTACTTTGTCTGCGCCACGCACAAAACAGGCCGTTCCCATACATATGGTTACACGGGTTTCGCCTTTAGGCTCGAAACTGAAGAAATGATAAAACGAAGCCGTACCGGTCACCTTGGCCGAAGGAATATTCAAAAGCTTTGAAACCTGGTCCATGTGCTCTTTCGACAAGTAACCAACGCTGTTCTGCACCATCTGAAGCGCCGGAATCAAATAGCTTTCGCTATGCTCCTTTTGCCTGCATTCCTGAATGTATTCTACAATTTCAGCCGGAAGCTCTTTCTCTGTTTTTTTCATCTTATACCTCGCAAGTGGCTGGGGGCATACTTCGTATGCAATAGTTCGTGCGACTTCTCACCATTCGGTTGACCGAGGAAATCCTCATAAAGATGGATTATCTCCGGATTTTTATGAGACTTCCGCAAACTCTGTCCCGAGTCTATAGAATAAAGAGCCCTTGCCCTCAGTTTCGTAAGTTCCGGATCCAGCACGTATGTCCCTTGAGGAGGATAAGGTTGCCCCCCGCCTCCAACACAACCGCCGGGACACGCCATAATCTCTACAAGGTGAAATTCCTCTTCCCCGCTTATAATTTTATCGAGAACTTTTTTGGCATTGTTCAAGCCGTTGGCAACCGCCACTCGCACCTTTACGTCATGTATGTCAATGGTTGCCGAACGAACACCCTCAACGCCTCTGACCTGTACAAAATCCAGGTCCGGACAGTCTTCGCCGGTTACGGTTTCATAAGCCGTACGCAAAGCAGCCTCCATCACGCCGCCGGTTGCTCCGAATATTACCGCCGCGCCGGACGAAACACCCATGGGTGAATCAAAATCACCGTCAGGCAAATGCGCAAAATCGACGCCAAGCGATTTGGTCATCCATATAAGTTCTCTGGTGGTAAGCACAGCATCAGTGTACGGCTTGCCCCACGGCGCTTCATGCTCCCTGCGCGCAGCCTCAAACTTTTTGGCCGTACAAGGCATAATAGCCACCATATATATCTTCTCCGGGTCCACGCCAATCTGCTTCGCATAATACGTCTTCACCAATGTCGAAAGCATGCTCATGGGCGACTTGCACGTCGAAGCGTTGGGTATAAGTTCAGGATAAAACTTCTCAAGAAAAGCAACCCACCCCGGAGAACATGATGTGATCAGAGGCAGACCTTCTCCCTTTTCGAGTCTGCCGAGAAATTCCACGGACTCTTCCATTATCGTCAAATCCGCACCGAAATTCGTGTCAAAAACCTTGTCGAAACCCATCAACCTGAGAGCGGTAACCATCTTTCCGGTTGTCGGCGTACCCGGCGCAAAACCGAAACCCTCTCCGACAGCAGCCCTTATTGAAGGAGCCGTCTGGACTACAACATGCATTTCCGGGTCGGATAATGCGTCAAGCGCCTGTTCAGTGCTGTTATTCTCGACCAACGCCGCGGTCGGACAGACATTGACACACTGGCCGCAATGAATACAGACCGAATCGATCATGTCCCCCTCATGAGCCGGCGCAACCCTGTTTTCAAAACCCCTTCGCTGCTGACCCAGGTTGCTTACCCCCTGGACCTCCTCACATACCCTTATGCATCGTCCGCACAGTATGCACTTTTCCGGATCCCTGATAACTGCCGGAGAAGATAAATCACGTTCGATTCGCTTGCGCTCCCCTTCGAAAAGCCTTTCCCTTACTCCTAAACTGTAGGCGAGATTCTGTAACTCGCAGTTCCCGTCTCTCTCACACGTCTGGCAGTCCTTCGGATGATTATCCAGGATCAGCTCCACAATATCCCGTCTGAGTTTCCTGAGCTTCGGAGAAGAAGTTCTTACCTTCATTCCTTCGGAAACCGGATACGCACAAGAAGCTACCGGCTTCCGGGCTCCCTCTACCTCCACGATGCATATTCTGCAAGCGCCCAGAATACTCAATTGCGGATGATAGCACAGCCGGGGAATCCTTATTCCAAGCTGGTCCGCCGCCTGCATTATAGTCATGCCTTCCCGGGCCTCCGTCGCGACTCCGTCTATAGTAAGGTTGATTTTTTCAGCCATATTTTCACTTCCTCAGTACAGCGTCAAATTTACACGCTTCATAACAATTCCCGCATCTTATGCACACAGACTGGTCTATGGTATGCGGCTTTTTCCTTTCACCCGATATGCACTCTACAGGACAAACCCTTGCGCATGCCGTGCAACCCACGCATTTCTCCGGATCGATTTCAAATTTCAGCAACGCCTTACACGCCCCTGCAGGACACGCCTTCTCCTTTATGTGCGCTTCGTATTCATCCCTGAAATGTCTTATCGTGCTCAGCGCCGGATTCGGCGCTGCCTGACCCAGTCCGCACAGCGACGCCTGGCCAACTGTATTCGCAAGTCTTTCAAGTTTTTCTATGTCCCCATCTTCGCCGTCGCCTTCCGTTATACGCGTGAGAATCTCCAGCATTCTTTTAGTTCCTTCACGGCATGGCGTGCACTTTCCACACGATTCATCCTGGGTAAACTCGAGGAAATACCTCGCCACATTGACCATGCAGCTGCTCTCATCCATAACAATCATGCCGCCGCTGCCCATGATACTTCCGGCTTTTGCAAGCGTCGCATACTCAATAGGCGTATCCAGCTCCGAAGCAGGAAGACAACCGCCGGCCGGCCCGCCGGTCTGGACTGCTTTAAGCTCCTTGCCCCCCTTGATACCCCCGCCCACACCGTAAACAACTTCCCTTATAGTCGTTCCCATGGGAACTTCGATAAGACCGGTGTTGACAACGTCCCCCGCCAAAGCAAAAACCTTGGTTCCAGGGCTGTCTTCTGTCCCTATTGCTTTGAACCATTCCGCACCGTCAAGAATTATCACCGGTATGTTCGCCAGCGTCTCAACATTGTTGATAACCGTGGGCTTGCCCCACAGTCCGGATACAGAAGGATAAGGAGGCCGCGGGCGCGGCATTCCACGGCTGCCCTCTATGGATGCAATCAAAGCAGTTTCCTCCCCGCATACGAACGCCCCGGCTCCCAGCCGAACTTCAATATCAAAATCCCATGAGCTGCCCAGTATATTTGCGCCAAGAAGACCGGCCTCCCTCGCGTCTTCAAGGGCTTTCTCCAACCTCTTAATCGCCAGGGGATATTCCGCGCGTATATATATAAAACCTTTTGTGGCTCCCACCGCATACGCTCCTATCATCATCCCTTCAAGAATCGTATGCGGATCGCCTTCAATTGTGCTCCGGTCCATAAACGCGCCCGGATCGCCTTCGTCCGCATTGCATATTATGTATTTTTCGTCAGATTCCTGAGCCGCGCCTATCCGCCACTTTATTGCCGTTGGAAACCCTCCGCCTCCGCGCCCCCTCAGCCCCGCCTCTTCCACGGTATCAATCACTTCCTGCGAAGACATCCCGTCTACAACCTTGCATATCGCCTCGTAGCCCCTGACCGCAAGATACTCGTCAAGGCTCTCGGGATCAATAACCCCGCAGTTTCTCAATGTAAGCCTCAACTGTTTGCCAAAGAAACCAATGTCGCCGAACAGCGGAAAAAACCGGTTTGCTATCTTCTCGTCTTCCCATATAAGATCTTCCAGCGCTTTGCCGTTCTGCAGGTGCTCCGTAACCAACCGCTCAATGTTCCCGCCGCTTATGTGGCGGTAACCGATATTATCAGGATATACAAACGCAAACGGACCATGCTCACACATACCGCGGCAGGCTGAGGTGGTCACAAGTACTTCCTCCTCCATGCCATGCTTTTCAAGCGCACGCTTCAGATCCTTTTCAGCTTCTCCACCTTTGTTGGCAGGACAGGTTGTGCCGCAGAGGCTCACAACCTTCTTCACATCCGCGCCTGTGGATCTGCCCCTGAGAGTATGCTCTGCCAGCAATCGCCCTTCCTTTATATGTGTATTGAAAATCAGGCCTGCTTTGTCCTCGTCAACCATCACGTATTTCGCCGGTATTTCCCCTCGACGTATCACCAGCACTACCGGCTCCATATCGCATCGACCCGAACACCCCACGCGATCAAGCGTAACATCCAGGTCAGGCTCGCCTTCAATCAGTTCTTTCAGCTTTGCATAAACCCGTTCTGCTCCAGCCGCGTTCTCGCAGGTGGCAGAACCCACAGTGATCCGGGTGCCGGACTTGAACTTCTTTTCAAACAGCCGTTGAACGGCCTTCTTCCGTCTCTCCGTTATCTGTTCTAAAGCTGTCATGCGCGTTCTTCCTTCTTCTGGTTCTTATATAATGGAAGCGTAAAGATAAACTCCGTCCACTCCCCTTGTTGAGATTCCGCGCGGATGGAGCCGCCGTGAGCCTCAACTATATTTTTTGTAATAAACAGGCCAAGCCCTGTTCCCTTTTGTTTCCTCGCGGTCTCCGATTCTTCCAGCCTGCTGAACTTCTTGAAAAGTTCGCCCATGCGTTCGCGCGGAATGCCTTCGCCTTCGTTCCTGATCCTGAACTCCACGTAGTCGCCCTCTACCTTCGACTCAAGCTGGATAAGTCCCCCTTCCCTGCCATACTTGTAAGCATTGCTGATAAGGTTTTCGAAAATCTCCCTTACCATATTCTTGTCCGCAAATACAAACCCGTCCTGTGCAATATTATCGGTGAGCGTCATCTTCTTGCCCGACAATTCGGCCTCCATTGATTCGAGAATTGGAGCAACTATCTCCTCATCCACATCCACACGGCTCTTCACCGGTTCAATTTCCGAGTTCTCAATCCTGGAAAGGTTCAGATAATGCCGCACCATTTCCACAAGCCTGCTGCTGTTGAGATCTATGGCCCGCACAGCTTTCAACTGTTTCTCGTTCAACTGCCCCAGCTTCTGTTCGCGAAGAAGATACACATAATTCATAACCGTGGCTACCGGGCTCTTCAGTTCATGCGATACGAACCCTAGCATTTCCATGTAACTCCTGTTTAAAGCAGTAAGCCTTTCCTCACGCTCGGCAAGTTTTTCTGTCATCTGGTTAAACGCGTGAATCAAAGCGGAAGTCTCATTACAGGCATGCTCCGTTGTCACCGGCGAAGGCTTGGACCCGTTACTCATGCTGTTTGAAGCTGCCACCAGCCTGTGTATCGGCTGCGCAAGTCGTCCTGCCAGGACAAATGCCACCACCAGTGCGATAGCCAATACGAACAGCGATAGAAACACATATGCCACAGCAATTTTCTGCGCTGTATTATCAAACGGTTTCTTCAAAATGCCCACATAAAGCATACCGATTATCTCCCCGAAACCATCCCGAATAGGCTCGTATGCCGAAATATACCAATCGTCAACAACAAAAGCGTCCCCTATCCACGGCCTGCCGTTATCCAGAACTTTGTCTGCAACTTCTTTCGAAACTCTCGTGCCAAGCGCTCTGTTTCCATCCTGCCTTTGCACCGTAGTCGCGATCCGGCTGTCATGGAGAAAAATCGTTGCAGTGCCTACAGGAACCCCTTTGAATTTTTCGTCTTTGTAAACTGAATCATGGATCCGATCTATCAGGTCATGGTTCCTGTTGACCAGCTTGCCGCCGTAAACAACCCCTACAAGAGTGTTTCCCTGCATAACAGGCACGGCAGCTTCCATCACCATCCCCCTTGTTTCTACTTCCCTGACCGTCTTTCTGGCACGAGGAGTATCCTCAAGTTCAAGAAAAGCCTGTTCTTCAAGTCCAGACGCTTCACGTTGAAGCTGCTTTCCCGGAACAAGCGCAGTACAACTGTACGCTTCCCCTTTCAAAGCGCTTGCTACCGCAGGATCCGAAGTCCTGTAATCTCCGACTGTATACGGCGGCATGACTCTTAGCATTACCTGGCCTTTCGGAGACAGCAGGTCAAGATAATCCATGTCGAAATCAAGTCTGATCTGTTCAAGCTGCAATCTTACCTCAGGCTCATCCCACTTCTCTTCGGCGCATGCAATGCCTACAACTCGCATCTTGGCTGCCATCCGCATAATAGTTTCCAGCTCATCAAGCTGCTTCCTGAATACAGACCACGCGCTCGACAAATCCAGAGTAACTCTCTTCTGAGCCTCGTCCAGTACCCGGCCATGAATAATTTTTACACCCACGAAAGCAGACAGGATGCTGAAAATTATCACAACCAGGGCAAATCCTTTAAATAGCTTGAGCTTGAGCATTTTACACACCTCTCGTGATCATTTTGCCTTCAGTATACGAATTCATGTGTCTCGGGTCAAGAAAAACCGTTAAATTTTTCACGATTTTCCATCGTTCTCGACACTCTGCCCCGGGCGACCTATACTTGCATCATGATTCGCTATCTAACAATATTCACTTTTTGCATTGCCGTGCCCGTGGCAATGGCAGGTGTGCTTGTCTGGTTTTTGCGAAAACTCAGGCACATCGAGAAAGAAAGATGGGGAGATAAAGCACAGCTTAACGAAGAAAGCCCGATCACGGTTATCAAGCGCTTGATCAGAAAGAAAAAATCATGAGCGGAGCAAACAGCATACGAACCCGGATTGTGCAAATGAATGTCCTGGCAGGACAACCAGTTCGCAATTCAACCCGCATCATCAACGAAATGGCCCGCGCAAAAGAACAGGGCATACAGCTCTTGGTCTTTCCCGAAATGGCAGTGCCGGGCTACCTGGTGGGTGATAACTGGGAAAGGCCGTCTTTTCTCGACGAATGCTGCCGGTGCAACGAACGGATACGATCAGCTTCCCAGGGCCTGATCACTGTATTCGGCTCCGTAGGCATAGACCCGGACCGCAGAAACGAAGACGGACGGGTCCGCAAATACAACGCTCTCTACGTGGCCGAAGACGAGCAATTTAAGTCCCCGGAAACTCTGCCATACAACTTTGCGATCAAGTCCCTCTTGCCGGACTACCGTGAATTCGAAGAAACAAGACATTTCTACGACCTCCGGAAACTTGCCCTTGAGGAAAAACGTCCGCTTGAAGACCTCATTGCCCCGATAAAAACCAGTTGTGGTTCTTTGGGATGTATTCTCTGCGAAGATGCATGGGATATCGATTACAGCTTCTCCCCTCTTGATATCCTCGCCCGGAAAAACACGGATATCTTTCTGAGCATCAGCGCATCCCCGTTTACTCTCCACAAAAAACATAAGCGGACCCGCGTTTTCTGCAACCGCACAAAAAAACTTGGCAGACCATTAATCTACGCGAACTGCGTCGGCATCCAGAACAACGGCAAGTGCGTGTTCACCTTCGACGGTGACTCAACCATCTACGACGGCCACGGAAATTGCCTGAAAACAGAAGAACCCTTCAACGAAACCGAACTGACTCACGATATCCCTCTCAATCAATCCCCTTTCGGAGCCCCCTGCCGACCCGTCCAGGACAAGACCGCCGATATCTACAAGGCAATCAGCTACGGGACCGAGAGATTCATGAACCAGTGCCGCCTGAACAGGCTTGTAGTGGGAATATCCGGTGGAATCGACTCTTCCGTAGTTGCCGCCATCTATGGAAAAATTCTCCCGCCCGAACAACTACTGCTCACAAACATGCCAAGCCGTTACAATTCGTTCCGCACCAGAAGCCTCTCAAAAAGACTCGCCGAAAATATCGGCTGCCTTTACACGGAAGTCCCCATAGAGGATAGCTGCGAACTTACGCGCAAACAAATGGACAGACTTGTCGCAAAAAATCACGACGGAACACTCAGCCACGAAATCACACTGACCGGATCTGTCATGGAAAACGTCCAGGCACGCGACCGCTCGGCCAGGGTTCTTGCCGCGCTTGCCGCCGCATTCGGCGGAGCTTTCACGTGCAACGCAAATAAGTCGGAGGCTACGGTGGGCTATACGACCCTTTACGGCGACCTTGCCGGCTACTTCGCTAACCTTGCCGACCTCTGGAAAACAGAAGTCTACGAGCTGGCGCGATACATCAACTCCAATGTTTACGGCAGAGAACTCATACCCGCAGGTTCTATCGACGTGATCCCCTCCGCAGAACTCAGCTCAGCTCAGGATGTTAACAAAAACAAAGGCGACCCCCTCTGCTATCCCTACCACGACTGTCTGTTCCGAAGCTGGATTGAATGGTGGAACAGAGCTACCCCCGAAGAAATTCTGGAATGGTACGCTTCAGGCATCATCGAAGAAAAGATCGGCTACGCCGGCAGAATAAGCGACTTGTTTACCGACGCCGGGGAATTTATACAGGATCTCGAAAAATGGTGGAACGCTTACCAGGGCCTCGGACTTGCAAAAAGAATACAATCCCCCCCTATCCTCGCAATCAAGAAAAGAGCCTTCGGCTTCGACCTCCGCGAATCACAATTACCTCCAGTCTACTCCTCCCGCTACCTCGAAACCAAAAAAACACTTCTTGCGAAAAACATTGTATAGCCTGATCTATTCACAGATACTATGAGGGCATAGCGGCCTACCTTTCGATTACCTCTCGCAGCTTTCCGGCCAGAGACTCCGCATTGAAAGGCTTCTGAATAAAGCCCGAGTACTCGTCACTGTCAAGTCCCTCGGTAGCACGCTGTTCATTATAGCCGCTCATGAGAATTATGGGAACATTCTTGTCCACCTTGCGCATTTCCACCAAAGCGCCGCCAGCCTTTTTTCCCGGAAGGGTGACGTCCAACAGTACTGCCCTGAGTCGGTGATTGTTCGCTAACTCCCGGACGCCGGACTCGCAGTCGGTGGCCGTAATCACAGAAAATCCGAATTTTTGCAAAATCTGCTCGCTGACCGTTCTGACAATTTCATCATCATCCACAATGAGAATCGTACCGTCGGCTTTCCACCTGGATATTCCTTTCCTATGTGTGTCGTCTTCCTCCACCTTCTTCCCCGAAACAGGGAACAGGACTTTGAATTCCGTCCCCTTGTTCGGTTCGGTATACACCCGCAAAGCTCCCTTGTGTCCTCTGACTATCCCGAGCGCCGCCGCCAGACCCAGACCGCGTCCGGACACCTTTGTAGTAAAGAACGGATCAAATACCTTTGATAGCGTTTTCTTGTCCATGCCCGACCCGGTATCGGACACCAGAACGTATGCATATTTCCCCGGCGGAAGTTTCTCAGCCACATAACATGATTTAAGATACGACTCGTCGCAGTGCTGTTCACCGGTTTCCACCGTAATCCTGCCTTCTTTTCCGCCTATCGCATCGGATGCATTGGTGATAAGATTCATAACAACCTGCCTGATCTGCGAAGCGTCGCCTTCAACGGCGCCTATGTCCTCGTCAAAGGAGTAGGCAAGCTCGATCCGGTCGGAAATTGTAACTTCGAGCAAATGAGCCATTTCGCTCACCAGGTTACTGAGATTTACCGGTTTGACGACAAATTTAGATTTACCGGAATACGCCAGCATCTGATTGGTCAGATCCGCAGCCCTTAATGCGATCGTTTCGACCTCCTTCACATGATTCCACGCCGGCGACTCGTCGTTCATCTCCATCAAAGCCAGACCCGTATTGCCAAGTATTCCCATCAGCAGATTATTGAAATCATGCGCAATTCCTCCCGAGAGGACTCCGAGGCTTTCCAGCTTCTGCGTCTGCTGCATCCTGGCTTCCATTTTCAGCCTCTCCTGCTCTGCCATAACATGGTGAGTAATGTCCCGGGAAATACCAAATGTACCCACCAGTTCACCGGAAGTCTCGCGCAGCGGCACCTTGGTGGTAGAAACCCACACGTTTTTCCCATCCGGCAGGACAATTTCTTCGCGTTTGCTGATTATCGGCTGACCAGTCTCCATTACCTTCTGCTCATCCTTTTGCCCCTCTTCGGCATATTCCTTCGGGAACAGATCGAAGTCGGTCTTTCCAATCATATCGGCGGGGGTCATTCCAAAGTTCGCGGCATGAGCTTTGTTTGTTCTGAGAAATCTTCCTTCAAGATCTTTGAAAAAAATGAAATCCGGAATGGTGTTCATCATCGAACGCATCAGACGCCGTTCTTTTTCCAGGGCGGCGCTGGCAGCTTTGTAATCCAACGCACTCCCGAAAATCTCGGCAACCATTTTCAGCAAGGATATCGTGTTTTCCTGCCACTGGCATGCCTCATCGTGAGTCACAAACGCAAGAAATCCGGTTCCCGTCTTACCCCAAACGAACGGAATACAAAGCATAGACCGGATCCCTGCCGCCTCCATATACCTGCGTTCCTTTTCCGCCTCTGCCGGAAGTTTCGATATATCGCTGACCAGTATTGTCTCGCCATTCAGCAGCGGCTGCCACACATAGGGCATTTCCGCGTAATGGATTTCCTGCGGACACTCAGACATATCCGAAAAAGTCGAAGAGTGCCATTCCTGCATGAGCACAGCACGTTCCTGTTCCCGCACATCATAGATTCCACACCTGTCAATCCCAAGAAATTCGCCTACGGTGGACAGGCTTTTCAGAATTTCATCGTCAACGCTGTCCACGGAAACACTTACAAACCTGGCTGATATAGAGGCAACAAGTTCCTCAAGTTGCAGTCTGTATAGCAGTTCTTCCTCAACACGGCGTCTTTCCATCCCGCTGGACAGAATTTCCGAGATCAATTTGAGAAATCCCTTCTCATCGTCAGTCCAGCTCCGCGGCTCCCAGATATATTCGAACCCTGCAAACCCCAAAACCGAAGCTCCACACACAAGAGGCACCATAATCGCAGACTGAATATCCTCGGACTCAAGTTCTGCCTTCTCATTTTCCGCCTCTTCCGGCAGCGACTCGACCCTCGGGATCCTGACAATCTGCTTGCCAAGTATCTGGCTGGCGATCCATTCGAAGTACTCGGTAGAAATGATCTTGTTTTCTGCGGTATCCTGTCCTTCGCCAGCGGGATACCAGAAATGGGTCCATTCGATTGCGCTTCCGTCTTCACTGAATAGACACACATATGCCCGGTCAGCGCTGATGAAAGTTGCCACCGACTTAAGCGCATTGGTAATCCCCGCGTCCACTTCGTCGGGGGCCAGGTTCACGAACCGTGTCGAAATACGCGCAATAAGCTTTTCCATCTCTATCCGGTAGTCAAGATCCCTTTCGGCATTGATGCGGTCGGAAATATCCTCGATGGTCCCCTCGTAATACACCGTCTTGCCTTCAGAATCGCGTACCGCCCTCGCATATTCGCGGCAGTAAAGGGTCGAGCCGTCTTTTCTGCGCAACTTAGACTGGTAACCCTGGATCTTCCCGTCTGCTTCAACGGCATGCTGGAAGTTTCTGCGCGGAGTATCGGGATCGTACAAGTCCTTGTTAACATTAAGCTGGCTCACCTCGTCAAAGGAATCGTATCCCAGCATGCGTACAAATGCCGAGTTGGCCATGACGATCCTTCCTGCTGGCGTAGAACGGAATATACCGATAGGAACATGGTCTATGAAGTCACGATGCACCTTTTCGCTCTCAATAAGCGCCCGGATTACAGATCTTTCCCCACTCACATCAAGCCCGGAACTCAGAACACCGGTTATCTTTCCTTCGGCGTCACGAACCACACTGTTTCTCCATTCAATCGTCTTCCGCGAATGATCTTTCGTCAGAACGTCATTCTCGTACTCGCCCCGATCCTCGCCTTTTTCCTTAATGATCTCGCTGAAAGCCGCTTTTACTTCCGACCGGAAATCAACAGGTATAAAATTTTCGCACCAGTCCTTCCCCACAATTTCCCCTACATGGTATCCCAGAATATCTGCTCCCTTGCGATTAATGAGCCTCACTTTGCAGTCGGCATCCAGCACCAGCATTATTACCGGCGCAATATCAAAATACTGCTCGGCAAGGCAACGGTGATGCTCTAAGTCCGATTCCAGTCTGTGGTACGGTTCAAGATCTGTAACAACACCAAGAATGGCCGATTTTCCCTCTATAGGTATAAGCTCCGTACTCACCACCGTTTCGCGTTCAGATCCGTCACTGGTGAGGAAATTGCAGACATAAGGTCCTACGTCTTCTCCTTCGATCTGACGCGACAGGTTCTCGGCCACTGCTGTCCTGGAACCCGGAGCGACTATCCGCCGGAAATCAAAGTCTGCCGAACACAGATCGCTTCTGACATACCCAAGGATTCTCTCTGTCTGCCGGTTGGCGTAAACGATCCTCCCCTCAATGAGAACGAAGACCATGTTGTTGAGACGGTGCGACACAGATGCATAAGCCGCTTGATCGAGATCACGCTCGCGCTTGATCAGTTCAGCTACCTCATCCGGAAGCCGCTCTTCCTGAACAGGCGATTTGCGCTTTCTTCGTGCCGATTTTGCCATACTGCAATTCTCCGATAAAATCCGGGCCGAAAGCCAGAGATATCCCACCCGCAGCCTGGGCTGCAATACACAGCGTCTCCCTGATGTGGGAACTCATTCCTGTCTTTAATTCTCTGACAGTATCGAATTACATAAATATACTGGAAAAACAATTAGAGTTCAAGGAGAGGAATTGGCAATTTCTGTAATTCAGGCGCCCAGCCATCGCCGTCCACAACCTTATTGACCGTTAACATGCTCAGAAATAAACATGGCGAGCCTCTCCTGATATGCCGGGTCGCTTTCGAGCCCGCCCGTATTGTGCGAGCCGGACATCTCGACAAAAACTTTGGGCTCATCCGCTGCAGAAAACAATCGCCGTCCGTGTTCGAAGGGTATCATTTCATCGTCCCTGCTGTGCGCAATCAGGACCGGACAGTTAGATTTTCTGATCCGTTCAATAGTCCGGTACTTAAAACGGCTTAAAAGCCTTGTCGGCAGGAAAGGAAACATCTCAACTCCCATATCTGGAGCGGAAGTGAAGGTCGATTCGACAACAAGCGCGCCAGGGCTCTTTTTCTCCGCAAGCCACGCAGCCACAGCGCCTCCTAGAGAACGTCCGAAAACCACTATATTTTCCGGCGCTATATCGCGGTTCTTTACAAGGTGCCTCCAGCATGATGCCGCGTCCTTGTACGTGCCAGCCTCGCCCGGAGCGCCAGAGCTGCCGCCATAACCCCTGTAGTCAAAAATCAACACATCAAATCCCATCCTGCACAGAATCTCAAGAGTGTACACCCTGTCCCCGCGATTTCCACCGTTGCCATGACAGAAAAGAATTGTGGCCTTGGCTTTTTCCTCTTCGCCTGTTACATCACGAAGACCGATTGCACCCCTTCCATAGACAAACCAGGCGTGAATAGTCTCGCCATCCTCTGTGTCCAACCTCAATTCCTCGTAATCCAGGTCGTAATAAGCAGGTGTCAGCCCGATCTCCTGCGTAGGATAATAAACATAACTGGACTGCCGGAAATATACCAGGGCGCAAAGCGCCAGATAACCCGCCGCCAGCGTTATCGAGGCAGTAACAATATAACTCATTCTGGATTTACCTTTTTGCATGCTTTCAATGTCCCGAGTCCCGCTCCTTTTCAGAAGGCTTCGGATACAGGAATTTATAACAAAAGAAACGTCACACTACAATACTTTGCGTTTTTGCTTTGAATCCAGCCGTCTCGGCCCTATCCTCCCAACTGTCGCCTGATGATATCTGTAAAAACAGGATCATCTGCACAATCTGTGGGTTGAAGATGGTATCCGCGCAAGCTAGAATGT
>CAYTRK010000014.1:2343-18423 GCA_964440205.1 uncultured Victivallaceae bacterium | reverse complement strand
GGGGAAGGGAGAATATCCAATGATGAACACGGAATATCCAATGATGAAGGGGAGAGAGTGGGGAGGAGGAGAAGAGTTAACTACGAAAGGCGCGGAAGCACGCGAAAAGGGAGGGGAGAGGGGGAAGTGGGACGTGTGGAGAAGGGGGAGGGAGAGAATTTTGACGGGATTAACGGGATGAACCCCAAGTCATACGACGGGGCAGGCAGGATGTGGGGGGGTGAATGTTGAACGTGTCATCTATAAGTGTGGCTATCTTGTCCCAGGTGAGGTGGTTTTTGACCATGTTATAACCGCTGGATGCTATTGTGTCGGTGAGTTTCGTGTCTCTCAGCAGTCTTTCTATTGCGTCGGCTGTTTTTGCAGGGTCTGCCTGCGGGACCAGGAGTCCTGTTTTTTCGTGTTTGATATACTCTTTCGGGCCGGGCGCTTGTGTTGCGATAACCGGTTTTTTCATAGCCATGGCTTCTACCCAGCACATTCCGAACGCTTCGGGCCATGAAGACGGGACTAGCACAATGCTGGAATTGCGAAGGAGCGGGATCAGCGATTCTCGAGAAAGCCATCCGGTCTCGCTCAGCCAAGGCAGGTTGACTTGTTTTTTCCTTGTTATAAACATCTTGAACTTAATTCTTCTTTGATGCAGCAGTTTGCCTGCGGCTACGGCGATCTCAGCGCCTTTTGCCGGGTCGTCCATTCGGCCCGGCACGATTATAGTGGGAATTTCCTGTGGTTGTTGCGCTTGATAGCGAAATTCAGAAGGATCCACACCGCCGGGGATAACTGTTGGTGTTACGTCGAGCATTTCTTTGATATGTTTTGCGGTCGTTGAATTATAGGTTATGATTCTGCCGGCGAGGAGGGCTTCTTTAACTGCGTCAGGGTAATCGTCGTCCCATATCCTGGCCAGTTCTGCTTCATGGATCAGCGGGTTCGCGTCCGGGCCTCGTTTTTCTCGCACTATTCTCGAGTAGTCGGCAACGCATTTTGTGCATTTTTCACTATCGGTGAGAAGCGAGTTGTCGCACGGCTTGTCATAGAGCCATTTTTCGTTATTGCGTGGGCACAGCATTTCGTATGCGTACAGTCGTGTGATGGTGGGGTATCTCTCGCTGCATGCTTTGATTATGAACGGTTTGAGTGTCCACCCGTCTGCGATGAACACGATATCCGGTTGCCAGTCATCAACGGCGGAGAATATTGCCGCAACGATATTCTCGCGTTTCAGACAGTCGACCTGCACCGGGATCGCGATGAAGGGCAGGCTTGTCCGGTTCACATTGCAACCTCTAGGGAACGGGCCGTTCCATACGGGGTAGAAGAGGCGGATGTCGCGGGAATGATTCAGCCGTTTGAATGTTTCAAACGTGTCGACGCCGGCGCCCCCTTTCGGCGGGTTCCGGAAAAGCAAGTCTATGACTGCGATTTTCTTCATGATTTTTGCCCCGCACTGTCAGGCTGGGCATTGTTCGTGGGTGTATATTCTTATCAGGTTTGCTTCCGGGATTAAAAGTCCGGCTTTTTCTGCCATAATATCTTCGTAGGCGTCTGATGAAAGCAGTATCGCGTCAAGTCCCCAGTTCGCGGCTTCCTCGGGTTTCACGGCCGGGTAGCCGGAATAAGTCTGGTTCATGCTTGCGTTGTCATCAATGAAACCCTTGAACTCTATTTCCGGCGCTGAAACGCACGGTTTGATTTTAGGGAACAATCTGGCTGTATGTTTTCCCGTTCCGTAAACAGCCAATCGGGTTCCCTTTTCAAGGTTTCTGATTCGGGTCATCGCGCTGTTGAACTCTGGAGTGTTGGCCAGTTGTGATTCCGCCCATCTTTGTCGCGCGTCTTTAATTATGTTGCTCAGTCTATCAGAAGAGATTGACGGGAGATTCAGCGCCGCGTCGTTGAAACCGTCGAGAGAGGGCTTTTCCGTAATCCATCCCTTTTCATCGGCCTGGCGATAGAATTCGGTTCCGGGAAAAGGCGTGCAGAGCGAGAATTGCAGTTGATCAGGGTTAAGTTCAAGCGCGAGCTGTATGGTTTTTTCCGCAGTTTCCTCTGTTTCTCCCGGCAATCCGAACATAAACGTCAGGTGTGTTCGGATTCCCAGTTCTTTTGTCCAGGCGCAAACATTCTTAACTTTGGAAAGGTTGAGCGCTTTGCCGCAATTTTTCACCAGCTCCGGTTCCGCTGCTTCCACGCCGTACTTCACGGCGCGCATGCCGGCGTCATGCAGGATCTCAAGGGTGGGTTTATCCATCAGGTCAGCTCTTGCCATCATGGCCCATGGCACGCCGAGATTGCGTTTCTTTATTTCGGCGGCAAGCGCCGCAGTCCTCTTTTTATTTATGTTTGTTGTGTCGTCATCGAAATAGAAGGATCTGAACCCGTATGAACTGATCAGCCATTCTATTTCATCCACAACTTTCGGAATGCTTCGTTCGCGGAATTTACGTTGCTTGTAAAGAACCTGCGGCCACACGCAGAAAGAGCACTTAAAGGGGCAGCCCCTGCTGCTCCAGACCTGAGCTGAAGGCGAGGGTAGTCTGAAAGGATTATCCGCATACCTGAGCACGGGCAGGTGGTGGTACGCGTATCGCGGCAGGGAATCAAGATCTTCGCAGGGATGGCGGAATGGGCCTGATACAATGTGGCTGTTCTTCCCTCTGAAGTTAACTCCGGCTATGGGTTTCTCCGCAGAGTCCTGTATGGATATAACATATTCCTCGAGTGACTTCTCGTATTCGCCGAAACACGCGAAATCAATGTCGGCATGATTTTTCAGCCATGAAATTTCGGACAGCATACCGTGAGCGCCACCCATGCCGATGATGGAATCGGGCAGAAGCTGTTTAAGTTTGCGGGCGAGTTCCAGATCGTTTTCATGTGAAGGTGTTGATGTTTCGATAAAGATTATGTCCGGTTGAAATGACGCGGCGCGGCCGAGGAACGCCGATTTTCTTTCGCCAAGCGCCACTGAATCGACCAGCGACACTCTCATGTTGTTATGTTGTTCCAGGATAGCCGCAGCCTGAGCGAGAAAATGGGGGAAAGGCAGGTATGAAGGCAGCGCCCTGTCCTCGCGCCATTGTTGCATATGCGGCCAGCGTGATCCTGCTCTGACGCCCCATAGCCATGGTTTTGTGTCGCTATACCAAGGCGGATTTGCCAGTAATATTTTCAGGTTTTCTTTTTTTGTCATATTCAATGCCTTTTATTTTTCCTCTTTTGGCCCATCCAACCGTGTTCAGGGTCACAAAGATCATTATTTTTTCATTTGAAAGACGGGGAACCTCCGGGTTCACGCACTTGACAAGATCTCTGATGGATTTGTCGCCATTGATCAGCGGCCACAAAATTCGGCCGATCAGAATATAGTCCTTCATATCTTCGATTGTCCAGTTGTGGACGTATGACACAATTGTGTGAAGAAACGGATACGGCGACCCCGGCGTGGGTGCGATTTTTGACGGGACGTCGTTCAGCAGGCTGTTCGGGATGAAATTCACTCTATGGTGATTGAAATCTTCATTGTTTTCCGCAAACACTTCTCCCATTAGCGGCGCGTCATCAGCGAACGCAGTTTTTCTATGTGGGGTTGTGAGCTGGCCGAGTTCTCCGTCGGATCGGTATCTGCAATTTCCCAGGGAGTTCAACCTGGACATAAACTCCTGTTTTTTCGGGTATGAATTAAGTGTTTCGCCGGGCGTAAACAGCATATGCGTGTACAGTGGAACAATATCGTTGGCTATGAGATTTCCGGACGCTTCTATCATGCCTTCGACCTGTTCGCCTTTTTTAACCATATCCGCGCTTACCTGGGTGAATGACTCTACTCCGATTTCTATACCTACGCAGCCAGCCTGTTTCATCAGCGGTAGCACATCGCTGTTTCTGTTTATATCTGAAGCTCTTGAAAGTCCGACCCATTCATACGTATTTTCGCCGGCAAGAATCAACTGGCAGAGTTGCCGGATATGTTTCGGAACCAGAATCATATTGTCGTCCCAGAAATGAAATTTGCTGACGCCGTATTCTTTTTTGATCGTTTCCATTTGCCTGACGATCCATTCAGGGCTGTTCCAGCGCACTTTTCTTTGCCACATCAGCGGTGAGGAACAGAAAGTGCAATTAAAGGGGCAGCCTCTTGAACCCATTATAGGGAACCGGAATCCGCCGACTACGTGGAGGGGGTGGTCATACAATTTCCAGTTTGGCAGGAGATCCCATGCGGGAAGGGGCAATATATCCAGGTTCTCTATGAACTTGAATTCGGTTTCCTGGCCGGGGCGGATTTTTGCAGTGTTCAGATTTTCTATTGTGTTTGCATTCTGCAGGCGTGTCAGCAGATCTTTCAGAGGCAATTCGCCTTCGCCTTTGATTACTATGTCCGCATGTTCAATTGTCTCCTCATGGCAGAGGGTTGCGTGAACTCCGCCCATGACTACAAGCGCCTGTCCTGATTTTCTTATCTCGTCGGCAATGTGGTATGCTGCGGGCATCTGGGCTGTCCATCCTGTTAAGCAGACCATGTCGTGTTTTCCGCTTGTTATTTGTGAGAGAACTTCCAGCGGTGTCATATCCATTATATGGGCGTCGATCAAATCCAGGGATATATCTGGAAAGTTTTTGCGTATCCACGCGCCCAGCGCAAGCAGTCCCATTGGCATTGTTTTCTTGTGGCGATGATTGGATGTTGCAAAAGGGGGGTGTACCAAAGCAATTTTGTTAATGCGCGCGTGTTTCCATCGTGTGTTCAGGTAGCCTGGTCCGGGAGTCTGGTCTGTCTGATGTCCGCAGTATGAAGAGTTTATGTTGTAGCTGAAGCGAGACACCATTTCCATCAGATCTTCCTCAGTGTACATTCTATAAATGATTTCGGATGGCATCGGCATATTGATCAGGTTGTCCAGGATGTCCTCCTGGTGATAGAACGAACAGATTGCTATTCTGTCCGGCTGTTCGGTCTTGATAGAGTTTGAGTCCACCACCCGTAATCCCGCAACCGACCCGTTGAGCAATGCGGGGTTGTCGTCCACAATAAAGTCAGCCAGATTCTTAAGACTTATGAGTGCGGCGACTTCACCGGTGTGGCGGCCGGCGCCGAAAAGAGCGACGCGAAGTCCCTGTTCCTTCCATTCCATAAGTCTGGCTTCAAGTCGTTTAACAGCGGATCTGAAAGTCTTAGACTTATAATCCATTGAATGCTCCTTTCAGCGTATCGGAGAGTTTTGCGCCCAGGCGTTTCAGTGAATAGTTTTCGCTCACTGTACTGTATGCGTTTCTGCCCATTTCAAGTCTTGCTGTTTTGTTGGATGCGAGAAAAGCGATATGATCAGCCATTTCAGTCGCGGAATCTGACAAAAGTGAATCATGGCCGCTGGTAATTATCCTGCGTGCGTCGCCGATTGCCGTGGCGGCAACCGGCAGTCCTGACGCCATGTATTCGAACAGTTTTGTCGGGCTCTTTGAGCTCATCCATTCGTAATCCTGCCGGGCAGGGCGCTGTGGGAACACGGCAATATCCATATTTTTCAAAACATTGTTAACCTTGTCCGGCGGGACCCAACCGTTGAATGAAATCGGGACGTTGGGATAATTGAAGTCCAGGTAATCAGGCAGGGCTGTTTCCATGCCTCTTGCGTATATCTGGAGTTTACATGGTATTCCTTTTCGGTGAACCTGCTGGACTGCCCGGCAGGCAATGTCCAGACTCTCCAGAATGGGTTGGCCCCAGAGCTGGCCGAGCCAGACGACATTTGCGCTGTCGCTTGAAGTCCGGTCGAAGTATGTGAATTTGTTCAAATCCGCGCCTGTTTCGATGAGGAAGGTTTTCGGGTTCCATACTGAAAGAAAATTTCTGATGTTGGCGCTTGATGCCACGCAGCAGGCGGCTTCTGAGGCGACCGTTTTAAGAATTTCAATGTCTCCGACGGTGTCAAAATACTTCATAGAGGTTTCTGTGGATGAGAGAAGCGAAGAGCGGGTTCGATCATCGTCGTCGTAGTCCAGAATATATGGCCAGTTATGTTTTTTACAGACATAATAGACCGAGGCAGCGTGATAGTGATTCTTTTGCAGGTAGAAAATAGCGGGCCCCGTTTTTTCGAGCAGTGGCACGCTTCGTTTCACCATGTTCAGCTTAACCTCTTCTGGAACATTCAGCATAGCCGCCATTTCTTTATTCTTAAGATGTTCCGGAGCCAGGGCTGACTGGAAGCTGAAAACATCTGTTTCCCAGCCGAGCCGGGCAAGTTCTTCCGCAAAATTATAGCAGCGCACCCTGGTGGGAGCGTTTGTGTAGTCGGTCAGGCCGACAAATACGATTTTTTGCGGTATTGTCATCGTTTCTCCGGTGAAGGCAGATTGAATAGCGGATAGATGTATGTTTCGGCGATATTATCCCACTGGTAGTTATCGCAGACCAGCTTGCGGCCATGTGCTCCCATTTGTTTTTTCAGTTCGGGATGGGCGATGAAGCGATTCATTGTTTCGGCCAAACCTTTAATGTCGCCTGGCTCGACATAGAATCCTTCTTTGCCGTCCGTGAAAATTTCGCCAAGTCCGCCTGTTTTGCTTGCGATTACCGGTATGCCGCATGCCATGGCTTCAAGCGCAACTATGCCGAACGCTTCCGGCCACAGAGAAGGAGCTATGCATACAGATGATCCGGAAAGAATTTTTGCGAGGCTTTTGTCACTTTCAATCCAGCCAACGTTATGATGGTATGATCTGGTCGTGTTCATCATCGTTCCTGTTGTGGCCAGGGTGAACCTGAGTCCTTTTTCGGCGAGCATGTCGCATGCGTCCCTGAGCCAGAGGAAGCCCTTGCGCTCGTCGCAGATTCTGCCGGACATAAGGAATGTGTTTTCAGCCCGTGTCTTTTCTGGCTCCGGGCGAAAGACTTCAGTGTCAACGCCAGAGGGGACAACCCTGACGTTGTCGTTGAATCTTTCGAGGAGTTTAGCCATGGTATTGTTATAGCATATCAGTGCGGACGCTTTTTGGTAAGCGTCCGCGACAAGTTCAGGATAGGAGCTGTCGAGGGCTCCGCTTCCCAGCGCTTCATCGCGGAAAAAGCGGCATCCTCCGGCTGCAACATAGAAATCCATTGAGCATGAGAGGCACTCCATCCATGCTTTCTTATTGTTGCTCGCTGCCCAGCTTGACTTACATGCTTTTCCGTTCCGGTAGAGTTCACCTGACCCTTTGAGGCACATTGTTTCGTACGCGTAGAAACGAACTATTGGCTTGTATTCCGCGAAGGTGTTAACCAGCACAGGTTTCAGGTGATAGGCGTCACCGATCAGAACCTGATTGGCCTTGAAATGTTGAACCATGTCCAGCAATCTCTGGTCGATAATTCCCGCCCTGAATTCTTTCGGCTCGCATGGTATAAGTTGGACTTCGAATGGCAGGGATTGAGAAACTGATCCCCGTATCAGTCCGCCATCGCAAAGAGACGGGACAAACAGCCGGACATGCGCTTTTCGGGCCAGTCTGGCGCATATCTCGTAAAGATCCTTTCTGGCCCCTCCATCAGGCGGCCAATTGAAGATCATGTCGACTACAGCAATCTTTTCTTTGCCACCAGGTTGTCTGGTTGCCGGTATAAGGCCTGAAGGGTCCAGTTCCGGATAAGATGAATAGATTCGCCATATTTCGACCCCGGAGTCCTTGAAAACTTCAAGAGCGCGGCTCCAGATGGAACTTTCGAAAGAATCCGATGAGATGATTACCAGATCCAGAGCAGAGGAGTCGAAGTCATCGGCTTTTCCCACGGTGATACCCTCTATTTCCGGTAGAGAAGGCGAATCGTCAAGAATAGCTTTCAGCTCGTGATTGTAATATGAGCACCATTCCTTAAGAGTTGAAATATGTTTCTTTGTGTGCGATCCGGCTCCATAGATGGCTATACGCGAGGGACGGGTATTTTTCAATCGTTCCCGCAGAGCCAGGAGCCATCTGTTATGTTGCATAGCGATATTGTCCGAATTCTATTTGCCCGCAATAAAGGATCGGGTCCGATTTGGGCGTTAACGTTCACATTAAGTTTTAGCAAAACTGATGCCATAGGTCTATGGCGGGGTTGAGGGGGGAGGGGGAGAATATCCAATGATGAACACGGAATATCCAATGATGAAGGGGAGAGAGTGGGGAGGAGGAGAAGAGTTAACTACGAAAGGCGCGGAAGGGCGCGAAAAGGGGAGAGGGGGAGAGTTTTATTCCGGGTTGAGGTTTTTTTTCAGGTTCTGGTAGACGATTTCCGGGGACAGGTGTTTTTTTGTGTATCGGATAGCTTCTTTGCGTAATCGGTTGACTTCTCCCGGTTTTTTGAAGAGTTCGAGGGTTATTTTTGAGAAATCGTCATTGTTTCGCGCTATTCGCACGGTTTTGGGCGGGATTGTTCCGGAAGTTACCATTGGGCTGGTGATTAAGGCTTTTCCAAGCGAAAGCGCTTCCATGGCGCTGATCTTAAGGCCGGAGCCAGCGCGGGCGGGGTGGATTACTATATTGATGTTATTAAGCGCGGTTTTCAGGTCTGCAACATACCCATGCTTAAAGACATTGCGTGATTTCGGAATGTGTTGAGCCACTTTGCCTATTACATGGAGTTCGGCGTCAGGTTTCTTTTTCAGTATCTGTTTCCAGGGCTTTTCCACAAAATTTCTAGCGCCGTCTATAGCGTGGTCCGCGTCGCTGCCGATAATGGCAATTTTCGAGTTAAATTCGACGCTATCGGTTTCGTTAGCCTCGAAGGAAATGCCTGTTGTTATTGCCGGTAGTTCAGGCGCAATCCGCGATATCTGCTTCCGATCCGCTTCTGTTATGGCAACAGCCAGATCGCTTTGGTTAAGGAAGAAAGACTCTTCTTCAGGGGAAATATCTATGAGAGGCTGAAGGCCCTGCTGTTTGAATGATTGTGCCCGTTGATGAAACATATCGATACAGAGGACTACGCGACGGGTTTCTTTATCTGAGGGCAGGAGCCGGAAAATCGGGGAATAGAAAAAATATGTCACGAACAAAACGTCAGGTCTGAGCTGGCGCAGGCGATGTCCGAGTTCTTGCGCAAGCGGGCCGGAAACGGCATTGCGGAAACAGGATTCGGGGTCAGGCATATTCAGCCCGACGCTTTTTGAAGTTTTGAGCTTTTTTACTGATGGCGCCTTTCGTTCTGCCAGGCGTTGACCCAATGCGGCCTGCATTCGCGCGTTTATGACATTCTCCGGATCTGAATGTGTGAACTCGGAGCGCAGAGGGATCAGCTCAATTCCGGAAGATCGAGCTATGTGGTATGACTCCCTGGTCATAAGGCGATCCTGTACCGGGAGCAGGGACACATGCCAGCCGATAGACGAAAGATAGGAGGCGAGGTTCAACACATATCTTTGAGTTCCGGTTCGGGCTGGAGGGCAATGTTGATTACAGACAATGGCTACGCGACGTTCATTCATCTGAGATTTCTCCGTATATTCTTTCCACTGACAGGCCGCGGGCTTTGAACTGTTCACGTTTTTGCCACATATTAGTCTCGTGAGTATAACTTGAGATAAGAACTGTATCAGCAAGGGAGCGCTCGCATTCATCCGGATGCATTACGGGCCATGGAAAAACCGATGGGCGGACGGCTTTGGGGTTATCATCCACGATTCCGGCGATATCTATCGGGTAGGAATCAAAAAGAGCGATCATGTCCCTGGTGTGTTTTCCCGCGCCATAAATCAGGATAGTTCTAACGCCCTTGTTAAGACATTTTCCAAGGGCCTTTAGTGTTGCCTGCCATTGTTCAAAAGAGAAAAGCTCAGCGTCGCTTAGACGATTGGTCATGGGTTGAAACAGGGATGTTTTCTGTTCAAAAAATTGACGCAGTGGGCTGATTTCGGACTGTATTCTGTTATAGAGTCTACGGCTGGTTTTACGTTTTGGTATACGGGTCAGTAAGGAGTTCCACCGTTGCTTGTTGCCGGTTGTTGAGAGTTTGATTGTGTTTTTGAACCCCAGTTTCCTTGCGGCTGCATGATCCGCGGAGTTTGAAATCGCTGTAGAATCGGCAAGAAGAAGGGCCAGCAGGTTTTCAGCTTTGTGCGGGTTTTTTCTGCTGAATGTGCTCCCCGTTGTGTCCGGGTTGATCCACAGAGCTTTGCCGTTTTCTTTCAGTAGCGCCAGGTGGGCGTAATACAGCAGGTTGGCTGCGTACTGTGTTGTCACAATTGCAATGCTATCGCAGAAAGGTTCCAAGGCAAGAGCTGCGGTTTCTTCGCCCGCAAGAGATTCGCTTCCGGACAGCGGGCTGAAGCGTTCTCCCGTTGCCGCCTGGTGTAGTGGAACACTTGAAGGCAGTTCCCGCAGGCATGCCGCCGCCTCTGCAGGCGCCACTGTTTTGAGAAAACCTGATGGGTCATAGAAATATATAGGATCATTTCGCGTCTTTTTCTTCATGCTTTTCTATCCTCCCTGCGTCCTTCGCTCTTCCTTTTATGTTCCGTAAAGAGTCAGGATTTTAATGCCTGGGGGCAGCCATTTTCCGGCTTTTTGTTGTAAGACAGATTCCAGGGAGTCTGATGATATCAGCAGTGCGTCGACTTCATATTTGCCAATATTTTCGGGCTTTATGACTGGGAAACTGCGGATGTGTTTTCGGGTTGGATTATCATCTACAATGCACTGTATGGACAATGGGGAAAGGTCAGTGAGTTTCAGGAGGCGTTCGGTGTGTTTTCCGGCTCCATAGAGCGCGATTCTATTTATGTCTTGCCGGATAAAGGAGGGTAGTTTTTCAAGTAGTGCACGGGGAAGGTTTTCAGGGCGCCAGGTTGAGATTTGCTGTGGTTCCTTTTCAACAGGAGATTCAGGCGGATTAAGAATGGTCTTGTAGAAATCATGCGCCTTTGGCGCCAGCCTGGTTACGTCAAACCATTCCTCTGCGCGTTTTCTTGCGTTGGCGCCGAGAGTTTTTCTGAGTTCAGGATTTGCCGTCAGTTGTCGCATATGTTCGGCAACCGTTTCGGGTGTATACTGTTTCAGGAGCAGGGCGTCGGTTCCGTCGCGCATATTTTCTCCGATTCCTGACGCGTAGCATATCATTGCTTTGCCGGCTATCATGTACTCGATGATTTTCATTGCCAGTCTGTAGTGGTTATACTCGTCCGGGTAGCCGGGGCATAGAGTTGCGTCCGCAGTGAGCAGCAAATCATTGTAATCTGCCTGGTTGAGAAATCCGGGTTTTATAACCGAGTCCTGCAGTTTGAATCGGTCTATATATTGTCGTGTTCTTTCCGGGGTTTCATCCTTTCCGCACAGGACCATAACGCTGTCAGGAGTTTGTTCGAGGTGTTGCGCGAAGCCGGCAAAAAGAGGCTCCTGGTCGTCAAGCATATTGTAGATGCTGCCTGACCTGAGGAACAGCATGGCATTTTCAGGGATGTTCAATTTTGCTCTGATGTTTGAGGATGGTTGTTCATTGCGCGGGTATTTCGAGAAATCCACAGAGTATGGCATCATGAGAGTCGGCTTATGAAATTTCTTTTCAAGATTTTCAGTCCAGGGTTGCCATATCCCTGTAAAGCCCGAGGCCATATGATTAAGAATTGCAAAGAACAGAGGATGGAGGAACCCTTCCTCTTCCGGGCGTTGGAAGTTTTTCTGGATCCACTGCCAGTTCAGGCCGGACAGGAAGGCTTCGATGTCATCGGCGGTCAGTGGCGTTTTATCGACATGCTCAAGGACGTGAGCTGTCTTTACAGGTCCGTGAAGCGTGTTGAAATGGAAGTGTTCGGGATCCTCGTAATTCACGACCAGCTTCGCCCCTGTCGAGATTACAGCCTCGATTGCTATGCGGGAGGTCTTCAGTCTCGGGTTCCAGACGTGAACGATGTCCGGATCGAAAGCTGCAATTTGTCGTTTAACATTTCTGGAGAGAAGGTATGAGTCAAATTCCTGGTTAATGATATCGAAGGCGGGTTTTTCCTGGTTAAGAAGCCTTGTTTTTTCACCATGTGGCGCAATAATCGAAACCTTATTGCCCGATTTTGATAATTCGATTACCAGGTCATTGATATATTTATAGGATGGATACTCAAGTCCCATCTGATGAACAATCAGTATTCTCATTTTCGATTTCTTTTCTGTTTAGGGTACGGACCATTTGGAATATTGCTGTATATGTTAACTATATCCGTGTTTCCCGCAAAAAGTTTACGCGCCTTTTCTTCCATTTGCTTCGCCAGAGTGTCGGAAGAAATCAGAACTGTGTTTATTTCTGAGGCATCACATTCAGACGGCAATACAGGTTTCAGTTTCCAGAATTTACGGGTTTTGTCAGGGTTGTCATCGATTATGGCTGCGATTTCAGGGCCGGGCATGTCGGTAAAAATGGTTTCCAGCCATTCTGTGTGGGCGCCGGCGCCATATATCGCGACTTTAGCTGTTTCGTTATTTCCCGCCAGATTTCGCCAGGCGCTTTGGAACTGTTTTTCGATTTCCTTCGCTGCGACTTCCCGGCATTCAATCAGCACATCCTTTACGCGCCGTGCAAAGTTCCCCGCGTATGAATCGGTGGCGCGATATTTATCGTAAGGCTCCATAGCTGTTTCCAGAATCCGAATTGCATCGAAGGGCCTATTTGTGGCCAGGTAATACCGGGCAAGATCGAAGACCATATCAGAATCCATTTCTGTTGCGATTTTGAGCCACTTTTCCGCCTTCTCCGGTTTGTTGATATTCAGGTAGTTTTCTGCGAGGTACACGCAATGGGGAGGCGTCATTTCGTTTCTGTTTTTTTCCAGCAGTTCAACGGCCTTTTTCGTTTGATCTGAATCGATCAGTGTTCGGATTTCGGATGATTGCAGGTCTGGCTTCGGTCTTGGATTGACGGCTTTTTCCGTTTGGATGGAAAGTTGTGTTCCGCCGGATTCAATGAAATCTCTGAATTGGATATCAAAGACATGTTCGACCCACTTGTATAGTTCAAGATCATCGGCATTCGTTTTTCTGAAGCGTTGCTTCAATTGTTTCAACTCATTGTCCGGGGGCAGGGAGGATAGATCACTGGCTGTCTGGTTTGCCTTTGTGTAACCATCTATATTGATTTCGGCTTTTTCCGACAGGATAGATATAAAGTCATCAAAACGTTCCACGGTCCCGAATAGAGAGTATTTGTTTGTCAGCGTTTCAATTGCTTTATCGACCGAGCCATTGCCCAGCCAGTCGGTCATGAAGTTAGCGTGATGGATTTCAACAAAGTCTTTCAGGTTTGTTACAGGCGAAAAGCGTGATCTCAGAAAGCGGAACTCGGAAAGAAACCTTTGCCATGGGGCGCGCAGGAGTGTTATGTAGTGAATGGAGTAATCCTCTGGAAGCAGGTTATGCATTCCCCAGGCGGCGTGTCCGGCTATGGCGATATGTTTTTCCGGCGGATCTGACAATGTGTCATCAAAATCCAGCCATGATTTCAGAAATGTGGCATCGAAGAACGCGGCGGGGTAATTGCTTTTAAGAATCTGAGACAGAGTTGTGCCCGCGCATTTGTAGATATGGTTGAATATTAACGCGCTTTTCTCAGTTCGCCATGTTTCGGGCGAGCTGTAGGCGCGCGCGCGTTGGTCGGCAATCCTTTCATTAGAATTGCTCGTTGAAAATGAAGTTGTTGCCGTGCAGCTCAGTTTGTTGCTCCTTCTTCAGTGTGAATAATCTTTGTCGATTTTCGGCGTATATCGCCTTTGGGCTATGACGGCGTCAGGACTTTTTCCCAGTGTGAGCATTTGTTCGATTTCTTCCCTTTTCTCTCTCAGGGACACGTTTTTGAGGACTGAATCTTCTCTCAGGTTTTTGACATTTTTCAATTTTTCCGGGTCGATAAGATCTTTTTCAATGCAATAATCATAAAGTCGAGTTCCGGGGAAGGGATAAAAAATGCAAACCTGCGGCGAGTCAGGGCGGATCATTCTGTTCAGTTCGATGGTATCCCTGGTCAACTGATTATCGTAATCGAAAGGGAAACCTATGATATTGAAAGACGAAGTAAACACTTTACGGCTTCTCAGCAGAGAGAAGGCGGTTTCTATCTGGCTGTTGGAAATCTTTTTGTTGAGTTGTTTATAGCGGAATTCCTCATTGCCGCATTCCACACCCAAGCCGACATACTGGCAACCTGTTTTCGCGAATATGTCCGTGATTTCCGGAGTAATATGTTCCGCTCTTGCCATGCAGCCGTATGGCGCGTTTAATTGTTTTTTTACTGACGTCAGCAGCTCTCTGGCATAATCGCTGTCGAACAGGATCATTTCGTCGGAAAAGAAAAAAAGCTGCGGAGAGTATTTGTTCTGGAGGAGTTGCATTTCTTCAATCACATCCTGCGCGGGCCTGAACCTGAGGAATTTTCTGCCATACAGTTTGAGGTAGAGTCCGTTGTTGCAGAAGCTGCAATTATACGGGCAGCCTCTCGTCGCGTTTATGTAGGTGAAACCGCTGCGGTTCTTTTGCAATATTGAGTCTTCTGAGAACATATTCCATGGAAAAGGCGGCAGTTCTGACAGGTTGTCAAGGGTTTCGCATGGATTAGCGATGATTTGTCCATTGTCTCGGAAGATCAGGTTGGGAGTTTCTTGAAGCCGATCTGTTCCGAAAGTTTCCGCGAAGGCAACTGCGGCGTTTATTCCTTCCCCGGCGCAGACATAGTCTATTTCAGGATTCTCTTCGAGAATTCGCTCTTTCATAACTGTTGCGTGCACTCCGCCGAAAAGCGCGGGAATTTGTGTTTTGTTTTTAACCAGTCTTGTAAGGCGGAGGGCATCAGGAAACTGCATTGTCATTGTGGAAACCATAAGAGCGTCGAAATTTCCGGATATTATTTTCGCGGAAGCCGATTCGATTGTTGTGTTGAAAGTGTCAAAGAAACGCACTTCATTGCCCGCAAGCCTTAGGGCGGAGACAACATAGCCGGCTCCGCGCGCTACGTTGTCAACGTCTGAAATGTAGGCAAACGCTATTTTCATGAGCTGTTCCTCAGCTTTCTGATGATCAGCATTCTGTAGGGCTTGTTGATTGCTGTGACGGTTTCGTGTTCAGGCAGAGACAAATCCGGAGCTTTCTCGCCGTTGACCCGCAATTCCAGGATTGAAGCCGCAGCGCGATCGGGATCAATCATATCGAGTACCCTGTGACTGAAAGATTTAATGTCGTAGATTCTGGAATAGTTTCCTGATATGTGCCGGCCCGGCAGGGAGGCGGTCGGATCCATGATCCGGCGTGATGCGCGGTCGAATTTATATCGCATGGACCAGGTGTCGGTCATTTCGATATATTTTCGGGCGATGAACACGGGTATGATCGAGCAGACTCCGCCGGGTTTGAGCAGGCGCTGAACTTCTTTTATAAAGAGGGAATCTGATTTTCCCTGGAAATGCTCAAAAGAATGATGACAGGAAATTTTGTCTACGCTTTCGTCGGGAAGGGGTATGGCGCTGACGTCGCTCTGTATGCACTCGACTGGCGGCTCCATTATTTTTTTCAGCTCCGGTGAGATACTTATATCCTGAAGGTATCTTTTTCGACATGGAATATTCTTCAGGCATGAGAACATGCCTCCGGCCGCGTCCAGGACTGTATCGTTTTCAGATATGTTCAGCGCCTTTGATGAGGCGTAGAATTCAAGTTTCTTTTTCGGCTGGATAAAGCCGAAGCTTGTTTCGTTCTCAGGAATGAAACGATCTGTCCAGCTCTTCAGCTCTGCTGATGACAATTCCATGATCCCGGTTTCAATGCTGTTAATTTCGGTGAGCACGCTGAACGGGACCGCTTCTGCGGCTTTGTCGGCGATGAAGTTGCGGGGCAGAAGCCGTCTGGGGAGAGTGAGTGTCCAATGTTCGTCGGCTGAGTGTTTCTGGTTTCGATTACTCATGTCGGACCTGTTCGTTAAGGAGTTCAGTCACAAGCAGCGGGTTATTGATTTCCTGCCTTGTGGCAATGAATATTGCTCTTGTAAAGACGTTGTCTTCGGGTTGTGTGTTCCATAAGAGAGGAAATTCTTCGTGGTTAGGTTGTGTTTTCGGCAGGTAGACGAACGGGAAGAGTTTCTTCAATTCC
>CAYTRK010000014.1:0-2333 GCA_964440205.1 uncultured Victivallaceae bacterium | reverse complement strand
CGGCAGCCTCTGCCGCTTACGGCTCTCCACAGATCGTCTTTATTTTCGTCTTCATTGTTTATGCCGTCGCCGCTTTCCATGGAAACGCGGGTTTCAAGGAATAGCATTTGCAGGCAATTGTCGCTCAGATATTCAAGCGCCCGGATCGGGTTGCTCAGGTGGTACAGCAGTCCATAACAGTGGACAACATCGAACGGAGCTTCGGGCATAGGGGCGGGTTTCTCCATATCCAGAAAGCGCACTGATGTGTGCGGAAATCTGTTGCGCAGGAATTCAAGATTTTCTTCACGCGCGTCAGTAATGGTTAACTTGCATTTTCGATCGATGTAATACGAGGAATGGTCTCCGATGCCGGCGCCGGGTTCCAGGACTGATAGTCCGTTAACGGGGATTCGCAGGCTTGATAGATGTTCCAGCCTTCGCGCTGTATGGCGGATATATTCGGCTGAATGAAAGGCCCGTCTGACTTTATCTGTGGTTGAAGCGGTCATTTTCTGTGTCCGACAACAGTGAACAGTCTGCGCGGATTATCGTGGCATATCTGTTCGTGATAAGTGACTTTGAATGATTTGAATCCGAGAACAGAGGCGAACTGAATAATAATTTCCGGCGTCATCTGCCACCAGGTAAACCGGTTAGCCGGCTCAGGGATTCCATGGAGGAACTGGAATCCGGAATCTTTCTCAGGCGCCACATCTGTCACGATCACGGTCTCGGTCGTGTTTTTCAGACCTGCCTGCAACGCGAGAAAGGGGTCTCTAAGATGAAGGAGGATGCACCCGAAAGTTGAAATATGCGTTGGACCGATTTCGTCGGGTATGTCGTATATTTTTGTATAAACTACTTTTGCGTTCGAGTTGAACCGCTCATGCGCGAACCAGAAACTGTTGTTAAGTTTTCTTATCGCTTCTTTGCGTGAAGTCGCCAGGTTGGTATCGTTGTTATTGTAATAGGGTACGATATCCCATGAAAGATCCGGAGACAGGTCACAGCTTACGACATCTGCCCCCATTTTCTCCATAGAGGCGGTCAGGAAACCGCTGGCGGGGCCCATTTCCAGTACGCGCTTGTTGTTGAAATCAGTGTGTCCAAGGTAGTCCTGAACGCCGTCGCGCAAATCCCAGTCTCCTTTGACCAGGCCGTGACCGGGTAATTCCATTGTGTGATAGAAGTAGCAGTCGTCTATATTCTCGATGCTTTTCGGTTTAGCGTATAGTTCTTTCATGGGAATGAGTCAGCGCTTCATGAGAACGGTTCTTCAGGCAGGCTGCTGCCGCCGGGCATGGAGCGCCATGTCTCTATTTTTTCTTTGTATCTTGTCACAAGGGTTTCCCGGAGGTCTTCTGTCGGGTTTATAAGTCGTGCGATAAGGTGGTTTTTGAAGAGGTCATAATCCGGGGTTTTCTCTTCCCATTGCTCTACGACTGTGTCTACAACGCTTTCTGCGTTTTCAGTGGAAAGCCATGATTTCGTTTGTGTGTTGGTCTGTATGGGCGGCAGATCAGGGTTACTGAGTTCGCTGTCGGCGTCTTCTTTGCGGCCTGTGACCCGCAAAGATATAGCTTTGATCACCGTTGCATAGGCGCTGCATTTTGTGTCTGAAAGAAGCGATAAAGCTTCCTGCGCTTTGCCTGATTCAATCAAAACCATTGCCGCAAAGCATTTTCCATGCAACGGCAGTGAATTCAAAAACGGCTTGTCAGTGATCTCTCCAACCTTCAATGGCAGACCTTTGAAGATGCTTACACCGTTTCTGATAAGGAGCCTGGGCGGTTCGGGCAGACTGTTGAAAACGCTGGAGGAGCAAACGCGCCAAGCTTCGTCGGTCCGCCAGAAGCCTGTCAGAAGTCGCGCCGCGAGAGATGCTGTTTGCGGTGTTGCGTCCGGGGAATCTACGCAGGGCAGAACGGTTTGAAGCGCTTTTTCAAAGAATCCATGTTTTCGAAGGACTTGAGCGGTCTGGAATCGCATGAGCGGAGTCAGGAACGCCTCTGAGCTCAGTTGTGTGAGTTCGCGCGCGTCATCGTTAATGATATCGTGTGCCAGCTTGACGATTTTCTCGGAGGGCAGACCTGTTGAGCTAAGTTTTTCGCAGATCTCGTCAGTATGTGCCTCACTTTTAAGAAGAGAGGTTAGTCTTTCTGTCAACAATGTTGGCATTGAAGTGATTGTCATGTCGCAAAAAACTTCACATTTTTCTTTCTGTTTGTCCATATCGCGTTGTCGTCTTTGATTTCTGCCAGGAGCGTAATATGGCATAAACAGGCTTATTAGCCCGCATATCTCACAGTTTCAGTTGTTAATAGAGATTTATCAACAGTAATGAGCAGACA
>CAYTRK010000013.1:0-18757 GCA_964440205.1 uncultured Victivallaceae bacterium | reverse complement strand
GAACAGCTTTGCCTTCCATTACCGGAATACTGGGCAAAGCGCCCAGGTTGCCCAGTCCCAGAATTGCAGTTCCGTCGCTGACAACAGCAACAGTGTTTGCCTTTGCTGTATACTTTCGGGCCGCATCAGGGTCAGAATAAATCTCTTTTACGGGCTCCGCCACACCCGGCGTGTATGCCATACACAAGTCTTCCAGAGAAGAAAGCTCCTTGGTAAGCCTGAGGCCTACCTTGCCACCGGAATGATATTTGAAAATCTCGCTTCTATCCATGCAACTACTCCCTTATTTTCTGCCACAATCCCACGCTTGCCCATTGACTCTTCCGGCTCCCCTGTACGGGCAATGCCTATTCCTCTTACAAGAACAGATCACCTTCCCCCCAGCCCGTGCCGCTTGGCGCTCACCCCTATTACCGCCCCCGCGCAACCTATAACCACTCTTCTCATTGTTTGGTTGCATCGCTCACTGCAATCTATATATACTGCTGAAGAATAAGTCCTTATCGAACACAGACAGGAGGAAACCAGTGAAGGCAACTATTCTCACAACATGGCTTGCTATATCATTCCTTTGTTGCTCATGCAAGAGCCAAGATTCAGATATCCCGAACCCCCCTCAGGGCAATGACGCTCGCGAGCCCGCCACAGAAACGAGACAGGAAGCAAAACCGGGCAGAGACAGGAACCCGGCACAGATTAAATGCAACTCCACTTCCGCCTCCGCCAACACACAGATAAACAAAACAAACAGCCAGCTTAAAACCCTGCTGGAGGAAATGCTGAATGAAGGAATGATGAAAAAGGCAAAAAACCGATACCTCGCCTCTATCAAACAGTCACCGCAGGCAGCATTTTCCGCCTACGGCACAATTGCCGACCATATAAAAAAGCGCGGCGCAAACGCAAACTTTGAGCTGGCAGAATGGTCAGGCGCCCTTGTCCAATCCGATCTCCCTGCCCTCCTGAAAAAGCGCGCCGCTATCCAGAGAAATGAAGCATTAATTGCTGCCGGGAGATTCCATGGCGTCCTCGATTCTGTCTCAGAGCACATCAGCGCGCTTCCAAGCGAACAATTCCAGCAGGTCATGGAAGAACTCTACAGCCGCTTGCTGAAAAATAAAAATGAAAAGCTTCTCGACAGGCTCAATACCCATTGCACCCGGCAGCTACCAAACCACGTAGGCCTTAAAGAACTCCGCATATATATTGATACACTAATAACCGTAAAGGAAAATTCGGCATCAGCAGCGAAAACACTCGCAAACAATTTCGGTGTCCTGTCCGACCATTACCTGTCAAAAACCGCAAAAGTAGTCCTTCAGAATGCCGATAAAGAGAATGAAACCAACATTATAAAGAAAACAACCGATCTGATTTTCTCCAAACCCGGGGATATACCTAGAACAACCGCAACTGCTGCAACATACTGGCTTAAGCTCTCCGAGGAAAATGAAGATGCCTCTGAAATGGTCGAAAAGCTGCAAATCCTGTTGAAAACAAATATGGGATCCCAGCGGATTGTCTGGCTGCTCAGAAAGTCGGTCTACACCGTGCTGTCTCTTGAGGATACGGAGGCCATAAATAAACTCATCAAGCTCGGGCAACAGCTTCTTACAGAAATTGAATCCGAAAACCTCGCAAACAGGCTGCGTTGGTTGCTCTTTGATATGTACTGCTTTATCGAAGACTTCGATCCGGCCCTGGCCCTTCTTGACCATGTCCAGGAGGCGCCCAACCAGGAAATCAGCGTCTTGCGAAACAAGATCCGGGCTCACCAGGCCATGGAAGAAGGCAACTGGGACAACGCAATTGCAGGATTCAGAAATTTCATGGAAGAGGTCAAAAAGATACACAAAGATCAGCAAGACCTGGTCACCGGAAAAATCATTCCATACCAGTCCATCCTCGGGTTGAACGCAAAACGTATCGGCGACCTTTACATGAAACAAGATAAGAAAGACAAAGCCCTGGCCGCCTACAAAGAAGCAATACAGCATTATACCGATGCCCTGAACAAAATCTCCCCGAAAAACAGCCAGCGACAGGAAATCCAGAAAACACTGGCTGACCTGGAAAAGCTGACCAAATAACCGCCGCACCCTGATCAGGCTAATTTCCCCGTAAGAACATAAAGTCTTTACTTGGGAACTATAGTTCCTATATGCTTGCCGAATGAGAAATCGGCCAATCAGTTTAAACAGCTACCCGCAGGCTATATTACACGTGGACGCAGACGCCTTTTTTACGTCCGTGGAACAGGCGTTAACTCCCTCTCTTAAAAATAAGCCCGTGGTGACAGGGAAAGAAAGAGGAATCATAGCATGCGCCAGCTATGAAGCAAAAGCATTAGGCATAAAAAGAGGACTCCCCCTTTTCGAAGCAAAAAAAATCTGCCCCCGGCTTGTTATCCTTCCCAGCGATTATGAGTCGTACAGCCTCTATTCTAAGAAGATGTTCGATATCATACGAAGATATACCCCGACAGTTGAAGAATATTCCATAGACGAAGTCTTCGCAGATATCACCGGCCTCCGCAGAGTATACCGATGCTCATATGAGGAAATTGCCCGGAAAATAAAAGAGGATATCAAAAAAGAACTCGGACTTACCGCCTCCGTCGGATTAAGCCCCTCCAAGGCCATATCCAAAATATGTTCGGACTTCCGCAAACCGGACGGCTTTACAGGCGTACCCGGAAAATATATCCATATCCTGCTCCGGAAAATTTCTCTGGACGAAGTATGGGGCTTCGGCCCCAATACAGTCAGCCTTCTGAAAAAATACGGCCTTAAAACCCCTTATGATTTCGTCCTGAAACCGGAGAGCTGGGCCGCCCGCCTGCTGCATAAACCCGGAAGAGAATTATGGAACGAACTCAGAGGCAATTCAGTCTGGAAAGTGGAACCGGAACCCAAAAACCCCCGCGCCTCAATTGTAAAATCAAAAACCTTCACCCCGCCTTCAACCGAGAAGGATTTTGTATATGCCAGGCTTGCTAAAAATTCAGAGTCCGCATTTATCAAAAGTAGAAGACACAATCTCCGGGCAAAACGTCTGGGGGTTATTCTACGAACCAATACTTTCAGACATTACGGCCTGGATGCAAAACTCAGCCGCCCAGTCTCTTCTCATATCGAAGCCGCCCCGCTCATATCAGCCCTGTTCGAAAAACTCTTTACAGAAAATACGCCCTATCGATCAACCATGATTGTACTCAGCGGACTGGAAATCGATGACATGGAACAATACGACCTTTTCGAAGACCGCCCGCGAATAGATAACATACGCAAAGCAACCGAAACGATAGACCGCATAAATAAAAGATACGGCAAACATAAATTGTGCTCTGCAGCTACCCTCTTTCTGGATCAGTGCGAATATGACCCCAGAACAGCCCCACACCCCAGAAAAAAAGAATTACTTAAAGGCGAAAACAACCGCCAGCGCCTGAACATCCCCCGCGCCAATATCACAATATAATTCCTCCCCAGTACGGGCAGGCCTTGTGCCTGCCCCTCTTCTCCTTCCCCAGGCCTTGTGCCTGCCGCCAACCCCGCTCTCGACACCCGCCCTCCCACAATGCTATCCTCAACCCCGAAACAATAACCAGAAATAAAACATGCGGCACATCAGCTTATAGCAACTAACTGCGACCATGGAGGAACTTGAAAATGTTTAAACTGGGAATAGACCTCGGCGGAACAAAAATCGAAGGCATTACGCTGGACGAAAACGGAAACGAACAATTCAGAGACCGAATCCCCACTGAACAGGAAAAAGGCTACGAAGGAATCCTTGAAAATCTCAAACTCATGTACGACCGGCTCATCGCTTCCATTGATAACGCAGAACATACTTTCGGCATCGGCACCCCCGGCGCATTGTCCATAAAAACACAACTCCTGAAGAATTCCAACACGGTCTGCATGAATGGGAAACCCCTCAAAGACGACCTGGAAAAGAAACTCGGGCGACCCATCTCCATTATGAACGACGCAAACTGCTTTGCCATGGCCGAAGCCCTCTTCGGCGCAGGCAAAGGCAAGCAAATGGTCTTCGGAGTAATCATGGGAACCGGATGCGGCGGAGGAATTGTTCATAACGGCAAAGTTGTCAACGGCCTTCAGGCAATAGCGGGCGAATGGGGACACATGTCCATAAACCCAGATGGCCCCCTTTGCTATTGCGGAACTCGTGGCTGCGTGGAAACATATATAAGCGGCGGCGGCCTCGAAGCCCGTTACGAAGAAAGATACGACAAACGTAAAAACCTGACAGAAATCGTCGACGATTACCGGAACGGCGACAAAAATGCATCAGAACTGATGGATTTCTTTTTCTACAACTTCGGACGATCCATGGCCAACCTTATCAATATCCTCGACCCCGATGTTGTGGTCCTCGGAGGAGGCGTCTCAAATATAGACGAGATCTATTCCAAAGGAGTAAAGCAGGTGAAGGAACAAGTGTTCAGCGATACTCTCGAAACTCCCATCCTTAAACACCAGATCGGCGACTCAGCAGGAGTCATTGGCGCCGCATTAATAGGCGTATAGCTTTTTCCTGCAATGAAAAAATCACCGGCCAGAATAAAGGCGTTTCTTTTCGACCTCGACGACACACTCTACGACTGCACCGGCCAACTCGTTGATTCGGCAAGACACCGGGCCGCCGCAGCCATGGTTCGCGCAGGCCTGCCTCTCCCGGAATACGAAGCTTACTCAAAAATAATTGAAGTCTCAGACCGTTTCGGACCAAGAACCAATGTTTTTGATGTGCTGTGCGAACAGTACGATATCGATCTGTCAGTGGCAGAAGCAGGCCTGGCTGCATATAATACCGATTCCTTCGAACAGATTGAACCATTCCCCGAAACGATTCCCATGCTTACAGAACTCGGCAGAGAATATACCCTTCTGCTTATCACCACCGGCGTGCGGCGGCGACAGGAGTGGAAAATACGCCAGCTCGGCATTGAAGATTTCTTCGACGAAGTTGTGGTTAACGATCTTGAAACAGGAAAACCCAAAGATGAGTGCTTTGAATATCTGCTGGGGAAACACAGACTGAAGCCCGAAAATGTGATCTGCGTCGGCGACAGAATACATTCCGAAATAAAAGTCGCCAACAGACTTGGAATACATACAGTCCGGATGCTGCACGGACGCTACAGTTCACTCTCCCCGAAAAACGAACTGGAAGAACCGGATTACATCATTGAAAACCTCCGGCAGCTTCTGCTCATGCCGGGCAGGATAGCCGGAAGACATTCCCGTCAGAAATCGGTGAGGCCACAGATCGTAGCCATTGGCGGAGGAACAGGACTGCCAATCGTGCTGAACGGCCTTAAAAGGTCGTGCGATCTCACTGCTCTGGTTACAGTGACGGATACGGGAAAGAGTTCAGGAAAACTGAGAGAGGAATACGACATGCTGCCCCCCGGCGACATACGCAACTGTCTGATTGCGCTCTCAGAATCCGAAAAACTGATGTTGGACCTCTTCCAGTACCGTTTCTCTCAAGGGGCTTTTAAAGGTCATTCCTTCGGCAACATCTTCCTTACCACTCTGACACAGGTGACCGGATCGTTTAGCGCCGCCCTGAAAGAAGCCCACAAAATCCTGGCCATCGAAGGTTCGGTCCTTCCCTCAACACTCTCTTCCACGCAACTTATTGCCGAATGCGAAGACGGCTCGGTTATCAAGGGCGAAACCGCCATCGCCTATAGAGAGAACTCCGGCTCAAGAATCCGAAAAGTTTCCCTGGGTTCTCCCGAAATCCATCCCCCGGAGGAAGCCGTGGCTAAAATCTATGAAGCCGATGCCATCGTAATCGGACCAGGCGGTCTTTTCACAAGTGTCATCACCAACCTGCTTGTGCCGGGCATTCGCGACGCTATAGTCAAATGCGACAAAGCCTCCAGGATCTACGTTGCCAATATCGTGACCGATCGCGCACAGACAATGAATTTTTCGGCCATGGACCACCTTGAAACAGTTGAACGGTATCTGAAACAAGGCGCTATCGACTACATGCTGGTCAATTCCGGAAAACCGGCAAAAGACCTTATCGAGGCTTACGGAAAAGAAGGGGCCAAACTGATTTCCTTCCCCGAGGCGGAAGAAAACGATGCCGCAGTCAAAAACAACGTCACAGTCATTGCCCGCGACCTGCTGGAAAGTATACCGGAATCGCCGACAACCAAACGTTTCTGGTGGGAAAAGCGAAAACTCCTGCGTCATGACCCGGAGAAACTGGGTTCCGCCATTCTTTCTATCCTCGGGCGCGCTCAGTAATAAGAAAAATGCCGAATGCCAGAAACAATATATTCTGCGGAATAGCCGGCTGGTCGTACGAAGACTGGAACGATTACGTTTACCCCAGGGGAACAAAAGACAAACTTCGCTACATCGCCGGATATGTGGACACTATCGAAATCAACAGCACTTTTTATCGCCCGCCCAGCGCAAAAAACAGCGAATCATGGAAAAACCGCACGTCCGACCTGCCACATTTCTTCTTCACCGCCAAGCTGCACAAAGACATTACACACAAGGGAAAAATAGAACAAAGCACAGTAGATGCCTTTCATCAGGGACTTAAGCCCCTGGCGGACGCAGATAAATTGAAACACCTGCTGGCCCAGTTCCGCTACGATTTCGCCGACACACCCGAAAACCGCGAGCATCTGCAGGCAATCAACACGAAATTCCGGGACATATCAAATCTCACCTTCGAACTCCGCCACAATTCATGGCAGTCGCCCGACGCGCTCGAATTCTTCAATAAAGAAAAAGTTACCGTCGCAAACCTCGACTACCCGCTTACCCATAACTCCTTTAACATGCGGCATTGCACCGTTGGCAAACACGCCTACCTTCGCCTCCACGGACGCAACAGAAAGGCATGGTTCAGCAAGAATGCTGGACGGGACGAAACCTACAATTACCTGTATTCAGATAAAGAACTCAGACAAATTGTCAGCCGGACAATCGAATTGGCAAAGAATTCCAGAACTCTGACCCTGATAGCAAACAATCACTATCAGGGCAAAGAAGCCGTCACCTCTCTTCAACTCAAATCCATGCTGACAGAAGAGAAAATAGACGTCCCGAAAAGACTGGCCGAACAGTACCCCCAACTAAACAATATAAGCTGGAATTGAGTTGCCCCGCTCCCCGAAAAGCGGACGAAAGCTACAGAATAAAGAAGACCAGCCCGCAACACAAAGCGGCAAGCAGGAGCGTTACTGTAAGGCACCAAAGAAAAATCTTCCTGTTGCGCGCCTCAAGCCGTTCCCTCAAGCTCTCAAGATCAGCTATGTCCCTGCGAATCTCCGATTTGGACATATCCATTGCTTCACTCAAAAGACTCACGGCAACACTCCTTACTTAACTCTGCCTTCCCGCTTCCGTCTTTCGACAATCTCCTCGGCAATTGAAAAAGGAACGGCTTCATAATGCTCAAAATGCATAGTGAAGTTGCCCCTGCCCTGCGTCATAGTGCGTATTGCATTGGAATAGCCGAACATCTCATTGAGCGGCACCATGCCCCGCACCACGCTGTCGGTTCCACGCTCCTCCATGTTTTCAATCCGGCCGCGCCTCTGACATATGGAACCGGATAGCGAGCCAACATACTCCGAAGGCGCAACCGCCTCCACAAGCATCACCGGCTCAAGCAGCTCCGGATGAGCATTGATAAACATTTCTCTGAAACATACCCGGCCGGCTTCATGAAACGCATATTCGCTCGAGTCTACGTCATGATAGGATCCGTCGAAAAGCGTGACCTTCATGTCAACCACCGGATACCCGGCATAAGGCCCATGCTCCATCGCGCTGATAACGCCCTTTTCAACTGAGGGTATATAGTCCGAAGGAATCCTGCCACCGGTTATTTCATTAACAAACGAAAAACCCCGACCAGGCTCCGTCGGCTCTATCTTCATGCATACATGGCCGTACTGCCCCCGTCCGCCGGTCTGCTTGGCGTGCTTGTACTCGCCCTCGCGCGCTGCAGTTGCCGTCTCCCGGTACGCCACTTCCGGCCGTCCGGTCTCGGCAGGCACCGCAAATTCACGCTTGAGTCTTTCGGTCAGAATCTCAAGATGAAGCTCGCCCATGCCCGACATTATTGTCTCGTCGGTCTCGCGATCATGCGAAACTACAAAAGACGGATCCTCCGCGGCAAGACGCGCCAGCGCTTCGCCCAACTTTCCATCCGCAGCCCTGCTCTGGGGCTTGATGCTTATGGACATAACCGGCGCTGGAAATTCAATGCTCTCCAGAACGATGGGAGAACCTTCCTTCGAACAAAGAGTATCCCCGGTTGCCGTCTCCGAAAGTCCGACCACCCCCACGATATCCCCGCACCTGGCCTCTTCGATAGTTTCCTGACGGTTGGAATGAAATCTTATCAGACGGCCAATTCGCTGGTCTTTTTCGCGCGTGCTGTTGTATACAACAGTTCCGCTTGACACCACCCCGGAATATACCCGCATGAAGTTGACTTTGCCCATGTGCTTGTCGGAAACGACCTTGAAACTCAATGCTGAAAACGCTTCATCGTCTGAAGGAACCCGCCTGCCGCCTTCTTCCTCACCGTGAGCATGAATGATCGGGGGCAGATCCTCCGGCGATGGAAGATAGTCAACTATCCCGTCAAGCAAGCGTTGAATTCCCTTGTTCTTGAACGCAGAACCACAGTAGACGGGTATGATCCTTCTGTCAATAGTTGCGCGCCTTACTATTGTCTTGATCTCATCCTCCGTAAGTTGCTCCTCGTCAAGAAACTTTTCCATCAGCGCATCATCCTGTTCAGCGCTTTTTTCCAACAGGTTTGCCCGCCACTTCTCCGCTTCCGGACGGAATTCCTCCGGAATATCTGCTTCCTGGTACGTAGTGCCCTTGTCAGCGTCAGTGTAATAGACCGCCTTCATGGAGATAAGATCAATAACACCGTTAAATCCTTCTTCAGCCCCGACAGGAATTACCATTGGAACCGTATTCCCGCCAAGCATCTTCTCAATATCTTCAACAACTCCAAAATAGTCCGCTCCGGCCCGGTCCATTTTGTTTACAAACGCAATCTTCGGAACGCTGTACTTCTCGCTCTGACGCCACACCTGTTCCGACTGCGGCTGGACTCCGCCAACAGCGCAGAATAACGCAACAGCGCCGTCCAGCACACGAAGACTGCGTTCCACTTCGGCAGTGAAATCCACATGCCCGGGCGTGTCGATAAGGCTTATCCTCTGATCCCGCCAGTTTGTGGTAGTCGCAGCAGAGGTAATGGTAATCCCCCTCTCCTGCTCCTGATCCATCCAGTCCATAATGGCTTCGCCGTCATGAACTTCGCCGATCTTGTGGGTCTTGCCCGAATAAAAAAGAATCCGCTCGCTGACAGTGGTCTTCCCCGCATCGATATGGGCCATTATTCCAATGTTTCTAACCCTTGATAATGGTACTTCTCTAGCCATGTTATCCTCCTGTGCACAAAAGCCGCACACATTACCGCGAGTCCCCCGCGAATGCAAGCTTTTGACAACCAATAAAATTCATTTCCATTGACACCGGCCGGCTCCGGCGCAAAACTATCAAAATGATCCACAACTACATAATCCGACCGGCAGAGTTTAAAGACGCCGAACCAATATTCAACCTTATCAAGTCGTACCCGGAAGAACTCCTGCCCCGACCTATCAGCGAAATCGTCCAGAATATCGACCGTTTCCTGGTTTGCGCAAACAAAAACGACATAACAGGAACTGTCTCCTGGCAAATTCTGCCCGAAATCGGAGCACCCAGACAACCTTCAGTCGAAATAAAATCACTGGCAGTTAAAAAAGAACATCAGGGCCGGGGCGCCGGAAGACAACTTGTAGAGAAGGCCATCGAAAGAGTCAAGCAACTTCATCCCCTACAGGTGATAGCGCTGACCTTTAATCCAGCCTTTTTCTCAAATCTTGGCTTCCGGGAAATACCCAAAGCGAAACTGATGCACAAAATCTATGCCGGCTGCATCAACTGCACAAAGTACAATTCACCGTTCACCTGCCCCGAAACAGCAATGACTCTGGATATAACCCAGCCCAACACAACAGAATGACCCGATCCCGAAACCGCGTACATCAGACAAAAGCCGGAACATCTTCCTCAACAAGATCAACAGGCAATTCCTGCAGAAAACGCGAAGGCTCCAAAGCTCTAACGCCGCCGTCGCGCCTGCGCTGGACTTGCGGCACACAGAAACATACCTCGTCCTTCGCCCGCGTCACCGCAACATAAAAAAGCCGCCGCTCTTCGGCTTCGCCATAGCCTTCCTCCATGGATCGCGCAGAAGGAAACATTCCTTCAACAACCCACGGAATAATAACCACCGGCCACTCCAGACCCTTCGCCTGATGTATGGTGCTTAAACGAAGCGCATCCTTTTCACCGTCAACTGCCCGTTCCTCTGCGGCCTCGAGATTCGTCATCAGAGACACTTCGCTCAGAAACGCCTGCGTGTCCTCGAATTGATCACTGTAGACTACCATCTCCCGGATATCATCCAGCCGCCGTTCAGCTTCCTCAAAAGTTTTTACGCAGTAGTCCTCGTACCAAGTGTCCGTAAAAGCCTGGACTATCCGACCGGGTTCGTCCAGCACATTGTCGTCAACCGCCATGGTCACAACGGATTCAACCCTGTCCCATTGTTCAACTGCCCGTCGAGGCAGGTTTTGCCGCAGCCTGCCCAGAACCGCGGAATCCCGAAGATCAATCCTCGAACCGAAATTACGCCATATTTTCGCCGCAGTAACAGCCCCGACCCCGGCAAGCATCGTGAAACACCGCATAAATGCCGGTTCATCGCCCGGGTTGTGCAGCATGCGCAATATGCTGCACACATCTTTAATGTGAGCCTGCTCGAAAAACCTGGTCCCGGAAGTTATGACAAACGGCACGCTTTCGCGGGTAAGGTGCATCTGAAGCTCCATGGCATGATAATGCGCCCTGTAAAGCACCGCCATATCAGAGTACCTGTATCCTTCGCGCCGCAACATCCGGATTTTCCGGCATATCTGCATCGCCTGCTCAGCGCCGTCTCTCAGCCGAAGAACACACGGCCTCCGGTGACTTTCGCGAGTCGCCCTCAACGTCTTGCTGAATTGCTCAGTGTTCACCGCAATACAGGCATTAGCAACTTGCAATACTTCGGGGCAACTCCTGTAATTGGTTTCCAGCTTGTAGGTCCGGGCATTGCGATACCGTTCGGAAAAAGTCAGCATGTGCCGGAAGTCCGCCCCGCGCCAGGAGTATATACTCTGAAAATCGTCGCCCACCACAAACAGATTACGGCTGCCGGCTGACAAAAGATCAATAAGCCTCGACTGAATAATGTTCGTGTCCTGGTATTCATCCACAAGCACATGCTGAAATCTCCGCTGATACGAAGCCAGAATTTCCTCTTCGCGCAACAACAGATCCAGGCAGTTGCAGAGCAAGTCGTCAAAATCCATCGCGGAGGACTGCTTCTTCCTCGCCACATAATCCTCGTACACCCTGAGGACCTCCGAAATATTCACGTTCGACCGGGAAAAACGTCGATCAACAATGCTATCCATACCCTCGCCGGTATTCAAAGAGGCGGAAAAAAGCGAAATCAGAACTTTCGGCGCAGGAAAATCCTTCCGTTCTATCCCCCGCTCCCTGATACAGTTGCTCACCATTTTGAGCGAATCATCCCGATCCAGAATAACGTAGTTGTGCGGGTACCCCAGGCAATCCCCGTGCCGCCGCAAAATACGGTTCGCCATATGATGGAAAGTCCCTGCCCATATTCCGCCGATTCCCGGCCCCACCAATTGAGTAGCCCGCTCCAACATTTCCCTGGCTGCTTTATTAGTAAAAGTAAGAAGCAGAATGTTGACCGGATCAACGCCTTTATTCACAAGATAAGCCACCCTGTGAACCAGCGTACGGGTCTTTCCCGTGCCCGCTGCGGCCAACACCAGCATGGGCCCGTCAGGCGCAGTAACCGCAGCACGCTGCTCTTCGTTAAGTTCGGAAATCAAAGTCTTGTCATGTTCCATGCCGCTACCTCTGGCCCCTGCGGTCAATCATCCGACTCAGCAAGATCCTGTATGGTGGTATTCTTCAACTCGTCCTCATAACCGCCGGCAGCGGCATCTGCAAGCCTTGAAACTCTCTCTCCCATGTCGCCAAGCCCCAGCTGACCCGATTGCGCGCCCGAACGTAGAACAGCGTCAGAAACATCTCCCGCGGAAATCGCAACCGGCGATTTTAACAAAACGTATTTGCCCTCTCCGTCAAATACCTGCCCCAGCAAAGAGGCATCTTCCAGTTCCTTGAGCACATCGCTGAGAAACCGCACCGGAATTTTGCGCTCCCGCGCGTACTCGGATATATCAAAAACACCTTCTTTGCGAGTCATCGACCTGCCAATATCACGAGCAAGCGCCAGAGCAAGCAGAACCTTCGCGTGAATGCTCGCCTGCCTTGCGCCCTGCTCCATCCGGTATGTGCCCACATTCTGAACCGCAAACCCGACTTCAGCCCCGAAAAGAACGACCTCCCAGCTCACATGAACCCACGCGAGAAGTATCGGCACAACAGCAAAACTTCCGTAAATGTTGCCGTATCGCCCGACTGCAACCTGGAACGTCGCGCAAAGCTTGAGCCACAACAGAAACAGGGCCGCCGTTACAAGCCCCCCTACCAGGCCGGGAATCAGGCGCACTTTCGCATTAGGCATAAACATGAGCAGAAAGGTGAAACTCAAACTGGTCATCCCGAAAACAGTCAGAATCTTCAGAAAAGGAGACGCCAGGAAAACCCCGATAGTTTCTGCTATCTCCCTGCCAGTCACTCGACTGATAAGATCCACTACGGGCAGAGAAGATGCCGCGGTGACAAGCACAGGAAGAATGAGAATCACGCTAAGGTAATCGGTAAACTTCCGCCAGATAGGCCGAGACCCGGGCGCAGCCCATACTCTGTTAAACGACGATTCCACACGACCCAGGACTTGAACCACCATCAAGATCAGCAATACAAGGCCAACGCCGCCCAGGGCGGTAAAACTTACGTTTTCCACTTTTTCAAACATCTCCTCTATCAATTGCTCGATGGCAGGGCCAATCCGGTAACCTTCTTCCGCCGCCTCAGCGCCTCCATCCCCTGCTCCCGTTGCCGCGTCGCTTTCGCCGGTGTCAAACTCTTGAGTCCACGCCGAAACGTTTTGGGTAACCCTCTCCTTCAGAGTTTCAGCATCTCCGAATCCCCTCAAAACAGCCAGGGATATGGCAAGAATCGGCACAATGGCCATGAGCGTGCTGAAAGTAAGAGCGGAAGCATGCAGCGGACACTCATCGTCCTTGAATCCCTTGAAAACAAGATACAGGATCCTGCCCGATTTGATCCGCAAAGACCTCGCTTTCGACAAAGAACCTATCTCTATGTCCCACACGTCCTCAGTGATAAACTTCCGGAACTGTCGAAGCCTGTTGAGCAATTTTTCTTTCATAAAACCAACCCGGTCTATACCCTTACTGCTTTCTCATAAAGCAACCATGAAGATATGGCCTTTGAATCCTCTATTTCGCCCGACAGAATCATGCCCTCGACTTGATCCCGACTATATTTTTCCACATCTATATCTTCGTCTTCATCGCACTGAGCACAGCCATCCCATTCTCTCACACGAGCGTAATAAAGCGAAACCTGCTCCTCCGTGTAGCCCGGCGAAGAATAAATCCGGCCAAGCCTGACCAGCCTTTCAACACCATAACCTGTCTCCTCGCCTATTTCCCTGACAACACAGGCCTCCGATCCTTCGCCTTCTTCACGAATTCCCGCAACTATCTCCAGCATTTCCTTTTCCACGGCCTTTCGATACTGGCGCACAAACACAAACTGTCCGTCGCCGTCTTCGCAGATTGCCGCCACCGCGCCGGGATGCCGCACCACTTCGCGCACAGAACACCGTCCTGAATTAGTTCTTACCTCCAGACTGTCTACCTTAAGCAGCCTGCCATCAAACACCCTCTTCTGGCTTATAGTTCTTTCTTTCAACCTTCCCTCCCGCTCTCCGACATCCGAGATCCATAAATTCTTTCATAGTATTCCCGGTAGCTGCCCTCCTGCACCCGTCGCCACCAGTCGGCGTTGTCTACATACCATTTGACCGAAAGCTCCAGCGCCTTATCAAGCGAACTTTCCGGCTTCCATCCAAGCTCCCTGGTTATCTTCGAATAATCCATCGCATATCGACGATCATGCCCGGGCCTGTCCTCAATATGCTCTATGAGCGACTCCGGCTTGCCAAGAAACCCAAGAATCATCCTGACAATGTCGAGGTTGGAAAAATCAGGCGTGCCTCCAATATTGTAAACTTCTCCGCTCTTCCCCTTCCGCATCACCAGATCAATAGCAGAACAATGATCGCCCACAAATATCCAGTCGCGCATATGAAGACCGTCTCCGTATACCGGTAAGGGCTTTTCCTGGAGAGCATTTATTACCATAAGCGGGATAAGTTTTTCAGGAAACTGATACGGGCCGAAATTATTCGCGCATCGTGTAATAACAGCGTCCAGGCCATAAGACTTGTTCGCGGCCCTAACAAGAAGATCAGCCGAAGCCTTCGTGGCCGAGTACGGGTTATTGGGACTCAGAGGAGTCTCCTCCGAAAAACCAGCCCCTTCCTCCGCGCTTCCGTATACCTCATCAGTTGATATCTGAACAAAACGCCCGACTCCCACCTGGCGGGCAGCGTCAAGCAGATTCTGCGTTCCGCATATGTTGGTCCTGATAAATTCCCCCGCGCCAAGATGAATACTCCTGTCAACATGACTCTCGGCGGCAAAATTGACGACAGCATCCGGCGCCTTCCGCTCCATAACTGCCATTACGTCAGCTTCCAATGCTATGTCGAGCTTGATAAACTCATACCGTCTGTCTTCGGTAACATCCGCAAGGTTCTCAAGATTTCCCGCGTAAGTTAACGCATCAATATTGCATATCTCTACGTCCTCATGCTTCTCAAGCATATAACGAATGAAATTGCTGCCAATGAAACCCGCTCCGCCGGTTACCAGAATCCTCATTATACATCGTCCCCCGTTTACTGTTGCCGCATTTCCTTCATGTAATCAACAAGTCCCTCGCGCCATTTCGGCATGTTCTGTCCAGTAAGTTGATTATACAGCGAAGTGTCCAGCGCCGAATTCCTCGGCCGCCTGGCCTTCCTGGGATATTCAGATGATTCTACCGGAACAATCGGATTCCCGGAAGCGGTCATTTCCGCAATCGCCTTGCCGAACTCATACCAGCTACAACTGTCCGATGCCGCCGCATGCACCGTGCCAACCGCATGAACGCGTATCAGATTCAATACGGCCAGAGCAAGATGCTTCGTGTTGGTGGGACAACTCCACTGGTCACAGACAATCCGAAGTTCCCCGTCTTTATCCCCCTCAAGCCGCGACATGATAGCAGACACAAAATTTTTCCCGTTTATGCCGAACAGAGACTGCGTCCTTACTATAAGGCTCTTCTCGCAACTCTGGCGCACAGCTTCTTCCCCCTCCGCCTTGCTTCTCCCGTAAATGTTTATCGGATTGACAGCATCACCCTCATGATAAGGACGCGCGGATTCGCCGTCAAAAACGTAATCAGTGCTTATGTGCGCCATGAAAATCGAATTCCTGTCACAATACCGCGCAACATTGCAAGCTCCCTCCGCATTTACCTCAAACGCGCTGCATCTGTCATCCTCAGCCCCGTCCACATCAGTATATGCCGCACAATTGATAACGCAATCAGCGCGAGGCAGCGCCTCCAGAGTCTCCTCCTGCGTTATATCAACTTCGGGCAGATCATACGCTTCACAATCAACCCCGGCAGCGCTGAAGACCGAATACATAGATGTGCCAAGCATCCCCCGCCCGCCGAGAACCAAAATCTTATCTGTCTCTCCTCTTTTATATGACATATAAGCAGTATCATGAAACTTGCCCCGCACTTCAAGCCTCATCACGGGATAGCCCCCTCTCTTCCAATTTCCCACGTTCTACACTCTTCCTCTCCCTTCTTCATCATTGAACATTCGGTGCTCGATATTGGATATTCCGCCCTTCCCGCTTGCCGCTTCCCTCTGCCGCTTTCCCCTTGCATCCCACACAACTTATCATGTAACGTTCCTGATTCTTATATAGGTCGTCAGCGCCTGGCATGGGTTGATTGAAGTATTTTTTTATAAAAATAAGGAGAGAATGAGATGTCTGCAATAGTCGATGTCCGCGCAAGAGAAATTCTGGACTCAAGAGGCAACCCTACAATCGAAACAGAAGTCTGCCTTGAATCAGGCGATGTAGGCTATGCCGCCGTCCCTTCGGGAGCATCCACTGGCGAAAATGAAGCAGTGGAACTCAGAGACGGCGACAAAGACCGCTACCTCGGCAAAGGCGTGCTTACGGCCGTCAAAAACGTCAATGAGATCATAGCGCCCGAAATAATGGGCTTCGATGCCGTCGACCAGACCGCAATAGATCAGTCGCTGATCGAACTGGACGGCACCCCGAACAAGAAAAACCTCGGAGCAAATGCCATATTGTCGGTTTCACTGGCCTGCGCAAAGGCCGCCGCAACATTTTCGTGCCTGCCCCTGTTCCGGTATATAGGCGGAACAAACGCTAAGGTTCTTCCTGTGCCCATGATGAATATCCTCAACGGCGGCGCCCACTCAGACGCCCCGGTAGATATTCAGGAATTCATGATTATGCCTAAAGGAGCTTCACGATTCAGCGAGGCCCTCCGAATGGGCGCCGAAGTCTTCCATGCTCTCAAAGGAGTTCTGAAAGATATGAACCTCAGCACCGCGGTCGGCGACGAAGGCGGCTTCGCGCCCAAACTGGAAAACAACGAACAGGCCCTCCAGGTAATCATCAAAGCCATAAAGAAAGCAGGTTATAAGCCGGGAGAGGAAATCTTCATAGCCCTGGATTCAGCAGCAAGTGAATTCTTTGACGCCAAAGAAGGGAAATACGTTTTCAAGAAAAGCGATAATTCAAAACGCACGGCTGCCGAAATGGCGGAACTCTACAGCGAATGGATGGACCAGTACCCGATAATCAGCATCGAAGACGGATTGGACGAGAATGACTGGGACGGCTGGCAGACTCTTACAGAAAAGATCGGCGACAAAGTCCAGCTTGTCGGCGACGACCTGTTCGTTACAAACACGAAATTCCTGTCTAAAGGAATTGAAAAGAACGTCGCAAATTCAATCCTGATCAAGGTCAACCAGATCGGGACTCTCACCGAAACCCTTGACGCCATGTCCATGGCGTTCAGAGCAGGCTATTCTGCAATAGTCAGCCACCGGTCCGGTGAAACCGAGGATACAACTATCTCGGATATCGCGGTGGCAATGAACGCCGGCCAGATCAAGACCGGCTCGCTGTGCCGCACAGACCGCATCTGTAAGTACAACCAGCTTCTCAGAATCGAAGAAGTTCTTGCAGACGATGCCGTGTATGGTGGTACAATATAGTCAGATTCTTTTAAGAGTCCGCAACAACACGCCTGATGCAGGAGCAGCATGAACTACTGGGGCGCAATATATAAATTCGCCTGGGGGCTGCTTGTAGTCCTTGTAATATTCGGCGTGATATGCCTGTTCATGCCCCGCTGTCAGCAATTGCGCAAAATGCAGGATACAAAAGCATCTTTCGAAGAAAAGAACAGAAAGCTCGAAAAAACTACTGAAGACCTGAAAGATAGACAAAGACTGTTTCAGACCGATACCGACTTCGTCAAAAGAGTGGCAAGAGAAACAGGGAGAGTTTCACCGGATGAGACAATATATAAAACAGTTACTAATGCGCCGGCCTATACGAACCGCTCGCATTAGTTTAACCTTCGTCATTATCTCCACTGCATCCCCGCCAGAATAATCAAATCCAACAGGAATTCTGTGAGATATGCGGGCTAAACTCTCTCCCCTCCGCCATTCCCTCTTCCGGTTACCCTCCGAGCCACTCCTCCTTGACCCTGACAAATGCCCTGTAGCGGTGCGACAACCTGTTCTTCTCCACATCGCCCATCTCCGCAAAAGTCCGCGATTCCCCTTCCGGAATAAACAACGGGTCATAACCAAACCCACCGCGGCCCCGACACTCCCCGGCAATCGTGCCCTCGCATGTTCCACGCAAAGTCCGGCAATCGCCGCCCGGTTCGCATAAAGCCACTACGCATACAAATCTCGCCCGCCGGTTTTTTACTCCCTTCATTTCCTTCAAGAGCTTCTCATTGTTCCGCTCATAAGACACCGGTTCACCTGCATACCTTGCCGAATACACTCCCGGCTCCCCGCCCAAAGCGTCCACCTCCAGACCGGAATCATCCGCCATAGCCCGGAGCCCGGTAGCCGCCGCAGCGCTCGCAGCCTTCTTGATAGCATTGCCCTCAAAAGTATCCCGATCTTCCTCCACTTCCGGGACATCCTGAAAATCGTCAAGCCCCGCCAACTCAATCCCGCTGCCAGCAAGAATCTCGCAAATCTCCTCAAGCTTATGCCTGTTCCTAGTCGCCATTACAACCGCCATAATTCCACCCTTCTAAACCAGAATATCTCACAGAATTTCACCTTCTTCCCCTTGCACTTCCCTCCGAACTCCGCTATATTCCACCCTCACGCTCGGGTGGCGAAACTGGCAGACGCGCTAGGTTGAGGGCCTAGTGGGAGTTAA